>JANWZO010000004.1 GCA_025054615.1 Kiritimatiellia bacterium | reverse complement strand
AGAAGGTGCTGGAGGGGGTAAAGACGTTGCCGTTGTCGTCGTGGGAATACAAGGCGGATCCGAACGACCGGCGATACATCGGGCCGATGGCGCAGGATTTTCAGGCGGCGTTTGGCCTGGGGGATGACAAGACGATCAACACACTCGACGCCGACGGCGTGCTCTTCGCCGCGGTGCAGGCGCTCGCAAAGGAAAATGAGCGAATCGCGCAAGAGAACGAGGATTTGCGTCGCCGGATCGAGGAACTCGAGAAACGGCTTTCGAGCCAACAAAACGGGGCGTATTGATTTTCAAGGAGGTGCGCCATGAATCGCTCGGTCCTTTTCGGTCTCGGGTTTTTGGCGATGTCCTCGCTGGACTCGTCGGCCCAATACTCCCATCGCAGCACAGTGCATGACGGGTTCGGGGATCGCTCGACCGGCGGGCCCTACACCCATTGGAGCTCGGGCGCGCAGCCAGGCGGGATTCGGATTTCCTGGGCGGGCGCGACGGCGAACTTTGCGGGCTATTTGCAGACCTTTGCAATGCAACCGGGAAAAGACACTGATGGCGACGGGTTGCCGGATGAGGTTGATCTGGATAACGACAACGACGGGCTGGCGGATGTGACGGAACTGGAAGGCACCGGTTTTTCGCCGAACACGGTGACGGACCATAACAATTCGGACAGCGATGGGGATGGGATGAGCGATGGGGTCGAATCGCTGAGTGGGAGCAATCCGAATAATTCGAATTTGTATTTGCGGATTGTTCAGATTGCGGAGGGGGGCGGCGGTCGGCAGGTGTTTTGGCAGGCGCGAGGGAACCATGAGAGGAAGTATGTGGTGAAGGCGCGGACGAACCTGCTGTTGTCGGCTCATGAGGTGATCTTCAGCAACACGGTGGGGGGTGGGGTGGCGCCGTGGTATGAGGTGACGAACAGCGTGACGGATGCGACGGCGGTGCCTGCGGAGTTTTACCACGTCGAGGTGGTGCCCTAGGACGGGGGTGTGAAGAACCTGGAGGGTCGGGTTCCACCCCGACCGAAATCCGCGTCGCGGGTGGAACCGCGCCCTCCAAGACGTCCACGTTTAGATGGGAGGTCCCACGCTGAATGGAAAATTCATTTGTAATAAAGGGGCATGCTGTGGAGCGTGCCCCTTGTATCCCCGATGGAGCCGCCCGTTGACCTCTAACCTCGTTCGCTTGTTCTGGCTCTTTTAAAGTTCCTCCCATTGCAGCGGTCCTCCCTTCACCGCCGTGGGTTATTTCTACCGAGTTCGCAAGGGGACATTTTGAGTTATGACACCGCCAAGTTTTGCCTTGAAAAGGAACATTTGTTCAGTATTATGGGATCACCTGTTCAGAATGCGAGGTGCTCCATGCCGAGGACCATGAATCTCAACGCAAAGATCCAACAACTGCGGCTGTTCCTCCATCGCGAACGCCGGATGCCGACCTACCGTGAGATGCTCACCCTGTTCGGGTACCGCTCCACTAACTCTGTTGCCGGGCTGGTCCGCAAACTCGTCGAAGGTGGGTTCATTCTGCAGGACAGCCAGGGACACATGGCGCCGACGCGGAAACTCACTGGCGTCGTCAAACTTCTCGGCACTGTGCAGGCCGGCTTCCCCTCTCCGGCGGAAGAGGAACTAGTCGATGTTCTCAGCCTCGACGAGTACCTGATCCGACGGCCCGAGGCGACCTACCTGCTCACCGTGACCGGTGACTCGATGATCGATGCCGGCATTCACCCGGGCGACATTGTCCTCGTTGAAAAAGGGGGAACGCCCCGGAACGGCCAGATTGTCGTGGCGCAGGTGGACGGCGAGTGGACCTTGAAATATTACCACAAAGACCGCGCCGGGGTGCGGTTGGATCCGGCGAACAAAAAATACTCGTTTATCCGGCCCAAACACTCCCTCGTAATCGGTGGCATCGTCCGAGGGGTCGTGCGCCGATACGATTGAGCAGTTTCGCTGGGCTCGCCGCCGGCGCCGGCGCCGCGCTGCGCCCCAGAGATGTTGAACGCCGTCAGTCCGGCGGTTGGAGCCCCGCTTTCCTCATCAGCCGGGCCCGGGCGCGGAGAACGGCGTCGCGAAGCCGTTCCTCGTCAATCGTCGTCAGCTCGCCATCCTCATACAAAATCCGGCCGTCGACCATGGTCATCCGCACGTCGGATGCAGCGTGAGAATACACGAGATTGGTCAGCGGATCCGCCGAGGGCAAGGCCGAGACACCGGCTGGGTCGACGAGGATCAGATTCGCGCGTTTTCCCACCTCGAGGGTACCCATTTCATCCTGCCACCCCAGGGCACGGGCACCGCCCTCCGTGGCCATCCGCACGATCTCTCGCGCGGGCAGCGCGGCCGGACCGAGGCGGATCTTCTGGAGGAGTCCCGCCTCGCGCATTTCAAGAAATGGGTCGAGCCGATTGTTGCAGGGCGCGCCGTCGGCTCCGAGCGCGACGTTGATGCCCATCTGGAGATACTCCGGAATCGGCGCGATTCCTGAACCGAGTTTCAGGTTCGCGGAGGGGCAATGCAATACGCTGGTCCCGGTTTCGCGAAGGATGTCCCGCTCGTGCGGCTCGGTGTGGACGCAATGGGCGAGTCCGACATCCGGGCCGGTCAGGCCCACTGAATGCAGGTATTCGATGTTCGGCAGCCCCGTGCGCGTCCGCACCAGTTCGACCTCCTCGATTTGCTCCGAAGAGTGGGTGTGCAGCCGTAGCCCGTTCTCGCGAGCATACTCCGCGGCCAGGCGCATGTTTCGCGCGGAGCAGCTCAGCGCAAAGCGCGGCGCCACCGCCAGCCGGATCCGCGGGTGCCCCTCCCACTCGTCACGGAGGACGTCGAGGTCGGCGAGGGCATCCTCGATGTCCACCGCAAGTGGGTCGTATCCGCCGGTTTCGTCCATCAAACAGTGGCCGATGACCCCGGCCATCCCCGCTTCATGAACGGCTCGGAGCACGTGTCGCGTATGGCGGACGGTCTCGATCGAGAGGAAGGCTGTCGTTCCGCTTTTGATCAGCTCGGCGCAGCTCAGCAAGGCGGAGAGGTAGATCGACTCCTCGTCGTGCACCGCCTCGAGCGGCCAGATCACGTTCCGCAACCAGGGCAGAAGGGCCATATCCTCTCCGAGGCCGCGAAACAGCGTCTGGCACAAGTGGATGTGGCCTTGGATTAACCCGGGCATCAGCAGTCCCCCCTCGGCATCGATCGTCATGTCGGCCCGGGCGATGAACCGACCGACCCTGGCGATGCGACCCTGCCTGACGAGCACGGAGCCGCGTTCGATCGGTTCAGCGTCGGCTGATGTCAAAATCAGCGCATTTTTGATCAGGATGGTGGATGCCATGGCGTGCGCGATTGACCCTGTCTGCAGGAATGAGTTTTCCTTGAGGCTACTGGGGCAATGGATTATGCATCCGGATATGTCCCGAGCAATCCCTCTTCTCGTGCAGGCAACGGCCGCCACGCTGGCGCTTTCGCTTACGTCAGGTTGCTTGGTGACCGATGGCGCCGGTCAGCCCTCGGCGACGGAGCTCGCCCTGCAGCAGGATCTGATGGCCCTCCAGGAAGAGAACCGACGACTCAAGGGACAGTTGGAGGGCATGGAATTGGAGATCGATCGGCTGGCCCGGGCCGTGGACGCACTGCGCGCGGCGCCGGCGGGCCCCTCCACGGCCGATATTCAGGCCCTTCAACAGCGAATGGGCGCACTCGAGGCGCAGTTACGCAACATCGACGCCGCCCGAGAGCGAGACCGCAAGGAGATTATCGACACACTCACGGCCCGCATCAGCCAACTCCTCGCCTCTCAAACGGCAACACGGCCCCGTACCGCATCCGCGCCCACCCCCTCTGCTGTGCGACGCGGCGGCGCGCAGGAGGGCTATGAGCATGTGGTCGAGGCGGGCCAGTCCCTTTCGGCCATCGCGGCGGCCTATGGCGTGTCTGTCCGCGAGATCGTCGAGGCGAACAACCTTTCGAATCCGAATTCGCTTCGCGTCGGCCAAAAGCTTTTTATCCCCGCCAAGCCTTAGCTCGCCATGTGGAGGGTCCAGAAACCGGATGGCTCTGTTTACGGTCCCGCGCCACTGGAGGTCTTGCGCCGATGGGCGGCCGAGGGCCGCATTGCTGCCGATGACCAGGTTGCCGAAGAGGGTGGCGATTGGCGCCCCGCGCCGAGCGTTGCCGCCCTCGAAATGGAGTGGTTGCTTATGCAGGATGGTGAAGCCGCGATCGGACCTCTGCATATCCTCGCCTTCGCCGAGTTGCTACAGGATGGCGCCCTCACCGGCCAGGAGTTCCTCGTTCACGCGGCTGGAGGAGAGCCTGCCCCGATCGCGTGCGTCATCGCTCGCGAATGCTTGCGGCGCCTCAGCGAGAGGTCCGCGAATACGGAACTCCCAGCGTCGCAAGGTCGGTCAGAAAACGCGCAAGCCGGCGCCAAGCTGCCTGCTGTGGCTGCGGCAGAAGGGGCCGGTGGCCGGTCTGCCCCCGAGGACGCGAGGGCGTTGCCCGACCGCATAGCGGCGCTGGAACGCGAACTCAGCGATGTGCGGGCGGAAGCCGAATCCCTCCGCACCCGCGCCCGGGAAGAGGGCACCCGTGCGGCGCTGCTGGAAGAGGAATTGCGGCTGGCGCGCGAAGAAATTCGGCGCCTTCATATTTTGGCGGAGGTCAGCGCCCGCACCGCTGCCACCGCCTCAGCGGACAAAGTGGCGTCGGCCGCTCATGAACGCGACATACGCGACCTCACAAAACGGTGCGAGCGGCTGTTGGCGCAGGTGGACGAACAGATGCAACGCAGCGAGTCGCTCGAAAAAGAACTTGCCGCCGAGCGGAAAGCGGCTGAATCCCGCCAAGCGGAGTTCGAAAAACAAATCGAGCAGCTCAAAACAGAACTGCAGAATGCACGGCGTCAGCTCGATCAGAAAAATGACGATTTTCGCTTTCTGGTAACCCAGCACCGCGAACTCAACGAGCGGTTCATCCGTCTCAAGCAGGAATTCGACAACATCCGGGGCGCCGGCGAGAAGCCGAAAGTTCGCCTCGCCTGAACCCCGTTTTGCACGCGCGGCCCTGCCCGCGCACTCGGCATCGAGCGATTTCACACCCGGCCGGTTTCGCCTCCGGCGAAGGTATCGGTTTTACAGCCGCCTTCTTCTGTGCGGTTTTGCGGCGCCAATCCTCCACCCAGCGGCTTCGCCCCGGCGTGGCCGATGCCGCTTGATCTTCCCCGTCTGAGGGTCAGGTGTGCAAAAAATTTTGTTGACAATCGATCAATAGTGCTCAATATCGCTCACAAATGATCAATTCGGGTCAGCGCGATTTGGCATGGGAACGGCACCAGCGGTTGCGTGCGTTCATCCGCCAGCGGGGGGCTGCGCGTGTCGAAGAAATCGTCCGTGCGCTGGGGATTTCGCCCGCTACGGCGCGGAGGGACCTCGAAACATTGGAAGCGGCCGGACATATCCGGCGGGTCCACGGCGGTGCGGTGAGTGCGGAGCTCCCGGTGGACGAGCCTCTCTTTGATGACAAGGCGGCCATTCGCTCGCGGGAAAAGAGGGCTATCGCGAAAGCTGCCCTTCGCCTGATCCGGCCAAGTGAGACGATTTACCTCGACGGCGGCAGCACGGTGCTCGAGTTGGCGCGCCTGCTACGCGACCGCGCGAACGTGACCGTGGTCACCAATTCACTGCGCGCGGCCGTCGAGCTGTCGGGCCAGGGTCCGCGCGTGATCCTCATCGGCGGTGAGTTGCGTCGGCTGAGCCAGACACTCGTGGGTCCGCTCACGCAACCGCTCCTTGCCCATCTACGGGTGGATCGAGCCTTCATGGGCACGATCGGCCTGTCGATTGAAGAGGGCCTCACGACCACCGACGCCAACGAGGCGTTCACAAAGCGAGAGGCGATGCGCCGCGCTCACGAGGTGGTCGTGCTGGCTGACAGCGGGAAAATCGGAAAGACGTCATTTTCAAATGCGGGAAAAATTGAAGATTTCGACGTGTTGATCACCGACGCCGGTGCGGACCCGTCGTTTATAAAATCGCTGCGTGCAAAAGGTATTCGCGTTATGATCGCCGAGGAGGATTGACCATGGCCGTACCCATCATCATGCCGAGGCAGGGGCAATCGGTTGAAAGCTGCATTCTCGTCAAATGGCTGGTGAAGCCCGGTGACACGGTGGTCGAGGGCCAGCCGGTGGCGAGCATTGAGACGGACAAGGCCACGTTCGAGGTCCCCGCACCGGCGGGTGGGACTGTTGTGGAATTGTTTTTCCCGGAGGGCGCGGACATTCCCGTATTGACCCATATCGGCGCGATCGGGGCGCCCGGCGAAGATGTTTCGGCCTTGCGTCCGGCGGGGGCCGCGCCTGCGGCTGCTCCCGCGCCGGCGAGCCCGGCGCCCGGGGCCGCGGCTTCGCCCGCAACCGCAGCGCCCGCGCCCAAAGAACCGGCAGCGCCATCGGGTTCGGTTGGCGTGTCTCCGCGCGCGCGTAAGGCGTCTGCCCGGGCGGGGATTGATCCTTCTGCGCTCGCGGGAAGCGGACCCGGCGGACGGGTGATTGAACGCGATGTTCTTGCGGCGGCCGCGACAGTTCCGCCTTTGACCGCGGCAGCCCGTGCGGCAGGGGCTTCGACTCCCGATGCGCTGCCGCGGCGCGGGAGCGGGCTGGGCGGCCGGATCACGGCGGCGGACCGGTTGGCTCCGCCGGAGGCCGGCGCAGCCGCGGCCTTGGAGCCCGCCGCGATAGAGGCCGGAACGAAGCGCGAGATCCCGGTGAAGGGCATTCGCAAGATCATCGCCGACCGGATGCGCCAATCCCTCTCGACGACCGCGCAGCTCACGCTGCACGCCCGCGCGGACCTCTCCGTCGTGCAGGCGTTTCGAGCCAGGGCCAAGGCGCAGGGCGAGGCATTTGGCCTGCCGAAACTCACCATCAACGATTTGGTGTGCTATGCCGCGCTTCACGCGCTGAAGAAACACCCGTCCCTCAACGCGCATTTCCTCGGCGATCGAATCGTGGAGTTCGGCGCCGTAAACCTCGGTGTGGCTGTCGACACGCCGCGCGGCTTGATGGTCCCGGTGATCCACGGGGCCGATCGGCTCTCCATCGCCGCGTTATCGGCAGCAATCCGCGAGCGCGCGGAAGCCTGCCAGGCGGGCTCGATCAATCCGGATCTGCTGACAGGCGGGACCTTCACCGTGACCAACCTTGGCGCGCTGGGGATCGATTATTTCACGCCGGTGCTCAATGCGCCGGAGGTCGCCATCCTCGGGGTAGGTGGCATTTCGCTTCAGCCCGCGCGCCGGCCCGATGGGTCCGTGGCGTTTGTCGAAACCATCAGCTTCAGTTTGACGATCGACCATCAGGCGGTCGACGGCGCACCGGCGGCGCGCTTCCTCCAGGATCTCGTCGCGGCGATCGAGCACATCGACCTGCTGCTCGCCGCGCCTCCCGCATCGTCTTCTTCGTCAGGAAAGGCATGACCATGTACGACCTCATTGTTATCGGCGCTGGACCCGGCGGGTATGTGGCGGCGGAACGCGCGGGATCCCGAGGGCTGCGCGTCCTGCTGATTGAACAGGCGAAGCTCGGTGGCGTGTGCCTCAACGAGGGCTGTATCCCTTCCAAAACGCTGCTCAATTCGGCCAAGCTTTACCATTACGCCGTGCACGGCGAAGCCTATGGCGTGCGCGCTGCCAATGTCTCCTTCGACTGGGCCGCCGCGCAGGCGCGCAAGGAAGAGGTGATGAAAACCTTGCGAAACGGCATCGCGGGACTGATGAAAAAATACAAGGTCGATGTCCTTTTCGGTTCTGCGCGCCTGGTCGGCCCCCGGACCGTCGCCGTCAACGGACAGACCCATGAAGGCCGTGCGGTGATCCTGGCGACGGGGTCGTCGCCGGCAAGGCCGCCAATCCCCGGCATCGACCTGCCGGGCGTTGTCGATTCGACGGGCCTGCTCAATCTGGAGCGGCTTCCCCGAAGTCTGGTGGTCATCGGGGGCGGGGTGATCGGCTGTGAGTTCGCCTGCTGCTTCGGGTCCTTGGGCGTGCCCGTCACGGTCATCGAGATGATGCCCGAGATCTGCCCGCAGATCGATGCGGAGATTTCGCGGACACTCCGCGCCGAATTGTCGAAGAAAAACATCGAGTTTCACGTCTCGGCAAAGGTTCTGGAGATCACCGCCGATTCCGTTCGTTTCGAGAAAGGCGGCAAGGAACAGTCCGTCCCGCGGGACATCGTGCTCGTATCGACGGGGCGCGTCCCGAATGTAAAGGGCCTGGGCTTGGAAGAGGCGCGCATCGAATTTGACCGCCGCGGCATCCGCGTGGACGACCGCTGCGCCACCAATCAGCCGGGGGTTTACGCCATTGGCGATTGCACCGGCCGCGCGTGGCTGGCCCACACCGCCAGCCGAATGGGGGAGGTCGTCGTCAACAACCTGACCGGCCGGCCCGATCGGATGCGTTGGCATGCCATTCCGGGCGTCGTCTACACGAATCCGGAGGTCGCCGTCGTCGGCCTGAGCGAGGCCGATGCCGCCGCGCGTGGCATCCCCGTAAAGGTGGTGAAATGGCCCATGACCGCCAACGGCCGATTCCTCGCGGAGCATGCTGCGGAGCGCGGCTTAGCGAAGATGGTGGTTCACGCGGATACAGGGGTCCTGCTCGGCGCTCACCTAATTGGTGGCGCGTGTTCGGAAATGATCTTTGGATGCGCGGCGCTCATCGAACTGGAGGCGCGCGTGCCGGAAATTGAAGAACTGGTCTTCCCGCACCCCACGGCATCCGAGACGATGCGCGACGCAGTCTTTTCTCTGCACTGACCTGTCGAAAAGGAGTTCCCAGCCATGCCCAAAGACCTGATTGTCGACCCTGCCAAAGAGCGAAAACCGGCCGTTCTTCGTGCCCCGGAACTGCCGCTGTGCCAGTACAACCGGCCCCTTGCCGACGAACTCAGGCGGTTTGGCGCCGAGGCGCTCGTCGGCATTTACGAGGACATGCTGCTCATCCGCGAATTTGAGAGCATGCTGCATGCGATCAAGACCGAGGGCGCGTACAACGGCATCGCGTACGATCACAAGGGGCCCGCGCACCTGTCGATTGGACAGGAGGCCGCGGCGGTGGGCCAGGCGTTCCACCTGACCGTGGACGACCACATTTTCGGCTCGCATCGGTCGCACGGCGAAATCCTCGCCAAAGGTATGTCCGCGATCCGCAAGCTCGATGACGATACGCTGATGCGGATCATGCGCGAGTTTCTCAACGGCGAATGCCTCGCGGTGGTGGAGCCGGGGCATTCGGGCACGGTGCGCGAGTTGGCGGTGAAGTTTCTTGTGTACGGCGCGCTCGCGGAAATCTTCGGACGGAAGGCGGGCTTCAACCGCGGGCTGGGCGGGTCGATGCACGCCTTTTTCACCCCATTTGGCATTTACCCGAACAATGCGATCGTCGGCGGGTCGGCGGACATCGCCGCCGGCGCCGCGCTCTTCAAAAAGGTGATGCGCCGAAAGGGCATCGTGATCGCGAACATCGGCGATGCTTCGATGGGCTGCGGCCCTGTCTGGGAGGCACTCAACTTCGCCGCGATGGGACAGTTCAAGATGCTGTGGGATGAGGCGCACCGCGGCGGCCTCCCGATCATCTTCAACTTCATGAACAATTTCTACGGAATGGGTGGGCAGACCTCCGGCGAGACGATGGGCTACGACGTGCTCGCCCGCGTCGGGCTCGGGGTCAACCCCGAAGGCATGCATGCCGAGCGCGTGGACGGCTACAACCCGCTCGCTGTCGCTGACGCCATCGAGCGCAAGCGCCGGATCCTCGATGAGGGCGACGGCCCGGTCCTTCTGGACACGATCACCTACCGATTCTCCGGCCACTCTCCATCCGATGCCTCCTCTTACCGCACCAAGGAGGAGATGGAGCTCTGGCAACGGGTGGATCCGCTCCGCTGGTTCGCCGACGAGCTTGTGGCCCTCGGCGCGATCGACGCCGCCGCGTTGGAAACGAAGAAGCAGGCCACGCGGGACCTGATGACGTTCGCGCTGAAGCTCGCCTCCGACCTGTCCATTTCGCCCCGCCTCGAGGCCGAGCGAATCGGCGATGTCATGTTCTCCAACAAACGGCGCGAGGCCTACGCCGAGGGGCCCGCCGAGCTGCGCCAGCCTCTATCGGAAAACCCGCGCGTGCAGGCCATCGCCAAGAAAATCCGGTCCGGCATGGTCGATGGCAAACCGGTCCCGAAAACCAAGGTCTACCAGTATCGCGACGCCATTTTTGAGGCGATCATCCACCGGTTCACCGTCGACCCCACTCTCGTCGCGTACGGCGAAGAGAATCGCGACTGGGGCGGGGCGTTCGCCTGCTACCGCGGTCTCACCGAGGCGCTGCCATACCACCGACTCTTCAACGCCCCGATCTCCGAGGCAGCTATCGTCGGCACGGCCGTGGGCTACGCGCTCGAGGGCGGACGCGCGCTGGTCGAGCTGATGTATTGCGACTTCATGGGCCGCGCGGGCGATGAAATCTTCAACCAGCTTGCCAAGTGGCAGAGCATGTCCGCCGGCGTGCTCGAGATGCCGGTCGTGCTGCGGGTTTCGGTGGGTTCGAAATACGGCGCGCAGCATTCGCAGGACTGGACGGCGATGGTCGCACACATCCCGGGGTTGAAAGTCGCGTTCCCTGCCACACCCTACGACGCCAAAGGCCTTCTCAACACCGCCCTCGCCGGCAGCGACCCGGTCGTGTTTTTCGAAAGCCAGCGCCTGTATGACATCGGCGAGCTCTTCGAGAAGGAGGTCCCCGCGGACTACTACGAGATTCCCTTTGGACCGCCCGCTAAACGGCGCACAGGCCGGGACCTGACGCTGATCACCATTGGCGCGACGCTGTATCGCGCGATCGAAGCGGCCGATTATCTCGAGAAACACCACGGGTTGACCTCGGATATCTGGGATTGCCGGACTCTCAACCCGCTCGACTACGATCCGCTAATTGAGTCGGTCCGCAAAACGGGTCGCGTCCTCATCGCGGGCGACGCCAGCGAGCGAGGCAGCATGATGCAGACCATTGCCGCCAATCTCGCGCAGTTCTGTTTCGACGACCTCGACGCCCCGCCGGTGGTTGTCGGGTCGCGAAACTGGATCACCCCCTGCGCGGAAATGGAGGAAGTTTTCTTCCCGCAGGCGGAGTGGATCGTCGACGCGGTCCATGAGCGCATCCTTCCGCTCAAGGGCCACACCCCGACGACGAACCAGACGCTCGCCGAGCACGCGCGCCGCCAGCGCCTCGGCATCTGAGCGGCCGGGTTCACGACGGGCCCCGCGGCGCGCCGGGTGTCCTCCCGCGTCCGAAATTTCCATGGCATGGAATTTCCATGGCATGGAAGTCCCTCGGCACACTTTTTCCATACCATGGAAATCTTTTTTCCATGCCTTGGAAATGGGAGCGATGGCTTGACGCAGGCGGCGATTCACCCTCTCGGCGCCGGCGGATTGCCCTTTTCAACCGGTTGCGGCTCGGTATGCTGGCAAAAAAAAGGCGAGGCGACGAATGCGGAAGATTATCGTGATTTTGGCGTTGGCGCTGTGGGCGGTCGCGGCGCCCGGTCAGGAGCGGGAGAAGGTGTTGATCGACGAGGACGACCGCTGGAATTTGTTCACGCGGTTCGACGTGAAGCATTCCGACCTGGGTCCGGGCGCGACCTGGCTCGGCGGCGTGCAGGTGGGCGGTCTGCTAAATGACCGGATCGGCGTTGGCGTGGCCGGTTACGCAAACATCGAGGACTTCAGCGAAGCGCCGCCGGGCTACAATCTTCCGCAGACGTTCGATCTGGCTTACGCGGCCCTGCTGGCCGATTACTCGTTTCGGTTCGATCAGGTCTTTCACCTTTCGGTAGGCGCGGCGGTGGGGATCGGCCGTCTGGAGGCGGAAAAGACTGGCGGGCGCGCGGCCGATGAACTGCGGTTTAGTCTCATTGAGCCGCAAATCAACGCGGCGCTGCACCTGACGCCGACGATTGATGTTGGCGCAGGTGTCGGCTATCGGTGGTTCGATTTTCGGCAGGAGCGCGGCGGGTGGCGCAACGGCGACTTTGAAGGATTTGTTGCGACGCTCTTTTTACGGTTCACGCAGTTTTGAAACGGGTCCTTGTGAGTTGGCTGCCCGCGGCATTGTGGGCGGGATTGCTGTTTTGGTTCAGCAGCCGGCCTCCGGACCCTAGGGCGCCGAACTGGTTATTCCAGCATGACAAGCTGACGCACGCGGTCGCGTTTGGCATCCTCGGGGCGCTTGCCTATCTGGCGGTGCGTGTCGGCCATAGGGCAAGACCTGCACCGGCCGCGTTGTGGGGGTGGCTGTTTGCGGCCGCATACGGCGCGACGGATGAAATTCACCAATCGTTTGTGCCCTCGAGAAATCCGGACGTCGTGGACTGGCTTGCGGACGCGGCCGGCGCTGCGCTGACCGTAGTGGGGTTTTGGGCGTTCGAACGGTTGCGGGCGGCGCTGAGGGCCGCTCGGGGGCCGCGCTGAAGCTCACCAGGAACCGTTCAGGCGCCAGTCGAAGGGGGCGAATTCAAGATCGATTCGGTCGCGTCCCGCCAGTGCGCGGCGGATTTCCTCCGGGAACCAGGGCAGGAGCACGCGCACGAGCTCAGCGTCGGTATCGGCAAAATCACGGCGGTATCGGCCGAAAAATCCGCCGAGGATCAGACGATTTCGGGCCGCGTCCCAGCGGGCGAAACGCGGGTCGGCGAGGACGCGGCGGGCCTGATCATTGAGCTGCGCCTCGAGTTGCGCGCCGGTGTAGGGCTCGGCGCGAAGCGGCGGACTGCCCCGAGCTCCCCGGACGAGGGCAAAGTGGATTCGCGGGTCCGGGAACCGGGTGCGGATGTAGGCGCGTTCGATCTCTTGAAGGCTGACCCCCCGCCGATCCACGACCCACCCCTTGTGTTTCCAGCTGGCGTCGGCGCGGATGTCCGTGACTGATTGGACGCCGGGGTGTTCGAGGATCATTTTCACGGTGCAGGCGTTGAACAGGTTCAGCAGAAGTGCCAGTTGCTCGTGGCGGGATAGCGAGGCGAGGGGTACGTCGCCCGCTTCGACAAGATATTCGTCAAGCTGCGTTTCCCGACGCTTGAGCGCGGCGTAATCTACGAGGCCGTCCGACCGCACGCCTGCGGAGAGCAGGTCCCCCCATTTCTTATGGTCGAACTTCGCACCCGCGGTGTCCGGACCCAGCGAGGCGCGGCGAAGCGCGGCGACGCCCTCCTCTTCTGCTTCGATGTCTCGGTTGAGTTGGACGGTTTCCGTAGGGGTCTGGCAACCGGTGAGGGCGGCCAGCAGGCAGGTGAGGATTGCTCGTTGGATCATGGGAGGTTCTCCAAGATGGCCCGGGTTGGGAAATGGCGGCCCGGGCAGATGGTCGGTTTTGTATTGATCTGGCGGTGCGTCCGCACGGCGGAAGCGCTGTTACGGGTGCGCTGCATCAGGTAGCTGATGAGCGCGGACAGGCTGCGAACCTGTGCCGGCGTGGGGCGGCTTTTTTCGAAGTTGCCCACGAGGCAGATTCCGATGGCGATTTCATTAAGCGCGTCGCTGGCCAGGTGGCCTCCCTTGATCTGGGTGCGCCAGCGCCGACCAATGGCGATCTGGCCGTCCGGCATGCCCCGGCCGTTTCCAATCACAAAATGATAAGCAAGTCCGTTTTCCATCCGGCGGCGCACGCGGTGATAGTGGTCCATGGTTTGCGCATTCCCCGTGTCGGTGGCGCTGTGGTGGATGACGATGTACCGCCAGCGCCCCGGGCGCACGGGGATTTGGTCCAGCTCGCGTCGAAGATTCTCGGGTAGCGGATATTTCGGCGATGGGAGTCGGCGGGTGGCATCAAGAGGGATCTCAAGGATCTGCCCGGGCTTCAGCTTGTTGGGGTCGTCCAGCCGGTTGAGTCGCGCGAGCTGGTCAGCGGTGAGGCCGTGGTCGCGCGCAATGCCCTGGAGCGTGTCGCCCTCCTCGACGGTATATCGTTTTCGGATCGGCTCGTCGGGCCGCGGGATGATGAGGCGTTTGCCGATGGGCAGTTCGTCCGGCCGCTCGAGATCGTTGGCTGCGATCAGCGCCGAGGTCCGCACCCCGTACTGCCGGGCGATGCGTTCGAGCGTATCTCCTGCGCGCACCACATGCGAGGTTTGGGCCATGGCGGCGCCCGCGGCGGCGAGCCATGCGCCAACGAGCAGTCCGAAACGGGTGATGCGGCTCATCGCTCGGGACGGGAGGTCGCCTTCCGCGAACCAGCATATAGCTCGAATTCGAGCAGGCGCCCCTCGAGGTTGGCGTTGAAGAATGCGAGGCGGCGCCGGCTTCTCAGGCCGATCCGTTTGGCCAGCGCCAGGTTGGCAGTGAAGACGTAGCCAACGTAGCCGGTGCATCGCTGCTTCAGAAAGTCGCCAATCCGCGTATAGACGGGCGCGAGGGCCTCCGCGTCGCCCAAGCGTTCGCCGTACTCGGGGTTCAGGAAAATCACCCCGGGCGAGGGCGGGATTGTCGTATCGGCGAAATCGCACACTTCAAACCGGATGTCAACTGCGACTTCCGCGCGTTCCGCATTTGCCCGAGCCGCCTCAACGGCGCGCGGGCTGATGTCCGAAGCGATGATTTCGCAGGGAGGGGTGATCCGCGTGATTCCGGCGCGTGCGTCGCTTTTCAGCCGTTTCCACTCCCTTTCGCGGAAGCCCCTGACATGGAAAAATCCAAAGTTGTCGCGCAGCAGGCCAGGCGCCCGATTGGAGGCGATCAGGGCGGCCTCGATTGCGAGGGTTCCGCTGCCGCACATCGGATTGACAAAGGGCGTTGAGCCTCGCCACGGGCTGGCGAGGATGCAGGCGGCGGCGAGCGATTCCTGCATGGGCGCACGGCCCGGCTGGAGTCGGTATCCGCGCCGCGAAAGCGGCTCGCCGCTGGTGTCAATGCTGACCGTGGCAACCCCGCCGGCCCAATGGAGGTGCAGAACCGCGCGGTCGCGGCGGCCGCCCGAGTCCGGGCGCCGTCCGCAGATTTTTGCAATCCGGTCGACGATGGCGTCCTTTAATTTGAGCGCAGCGTAGCGAGGATCGCGCACTTCCGCTTCACGGACCGAGGCGGTGACCGAAATGTAGCCATCGGGATGAAGGAGACGCTCCCATGGCTCGGCGACCATGGCCGAGTATAGTTCCTGCGGATCCCGTGCTGAGGCCGACGCCACCGGCATCAGGACGCGCTGCGCTGCTCGAAGCCAGAGGTTGAGCCGCATGACATCTTCAAGGTTGCCCTCGGTGGTGCGGGCCGTTTCATCGGCGGGCTTGGACGAATACCCGAGATCTCTCAGCTCCGCGGCGACAATCTCAGACGCGCCGCGCGCAAAAGTGACTAGCAGCTCGCCCCGCTGGGTGAGGTCTCTCATGAATCGATTGCAGCATGCGCTAAGTCTCCGCACGTGTCCACGGACAAAAAGGACAGGCAGTTAGGCCGCGACGTCGAATCCGCCATTGCCGGGGTGGGTGAAGAAACTATACTCGCCCGATATGCCCCTTCGTCTTTTCAACACGCTGTCGCGTGCGTTGGAAACGTTCGAGCCGATCGAACCCGGTCGCGTCCGGATGTATACCTGCGGGCCTACCGTTTACAACCGGGCGCATATTGGCAACTTCCGCGCCTATATGTTTGAGGACCTGTTACGCCGCCACCTGAAATGGTCAGGCTTTCAGGTCGTCCAGGTGATGAATCTCACGGACGTCGACGACAAAACGATTCGCGCATCGATCGAAGAGAAGATTCCCCTCAAAGAGTTCACGAAGAGATATATCGACGCGTTTTTCCAGGACATCGCTGTCTTGGGAATCGAACGGGCGGAGCACTACCCCGCTGCCACAGACCACATCCCGGAAATGATCGAGATGATCCGGGTCCTGATGGAGAAGGGCATCGCCTATCGATCCGACGACGGGTCGGTCTATTTCAGCATCCAGAAATTTCCGAAGTATGGCGCGCTCGCGCGGCTGGATCGCGCCGGACTGCGGCCCGGCGCGCGGGTGGCGCAAGATGAATTCGACAAGGAGGATGCCGCCGATTTTGCGTTGTGGAAGGCGTGGTCGGAGAAGGACGGCGATGTCTGGTGGGATTCGCCGTGGGGGCGCGGGCGGCCGGGCTGGCACATCGAGTGCTCTGCCATGAGCATTCGGTATCTGGGCCCGAGTTTCGATATCCATTGTGGAGGGGTCGATAACATTTTTCCCCATCACGAGTGCGAAATCGCGCAGAGCGAGTCGGTCACGGGACAGCCGTTTGTCCGGTACTGGCTGCACTGCGCGCATTTGATCGTCGATGGCCGAAAGATGTCGAAGTCGCTCGGTAATTTTCTGACGCTGGATGACCTGCTGCGGGAGGGATTTTCCGGCCGCGAGATTCGCTATCAGCTTCTGGCGACCCATTACCGCCAGACGCTGAATTTCACCCGCGAGGGGTTGCATGCCGCTCGAGCCGCACTCCAGCGCGTGGATGAGTTCACTGCTCGTCTTCGCGATCGGGCGGGCCGGGCAGCCGCCGGGCCGCTGCCGGCGTGGGCCGTAGAGGGCCGCGAAGCCTTTCGGGCGGCCATGGATGACGACCTAAATATCTCTGGTGCGCTCGCCGCGCTGTTCGACCTCCTGCGCGCGGGAAACAAGGCTCTGGATGAAGGCTCTGTCTCGCCGGATGCGGCCGCGGCGACCCTGGAGATGCTGGCCGATCTGGACCGCGTTCTGGGGGTGCTCACGCCGTCGGAGGCGGCTCCCGATGCTGAGGTCCTCGAATTGGTCGAGCGCCGCCAAGCCGCGCGCGCCGCCAAAAATTGGGCGGAGTCCGATCGACTCCGAAATGAGATCATACGGCGCGGCTGGGTGGTCCAGGATACTCCGCAGGGACCGAAACTGCGGCGCGCGACATGAGGACCGGCCGATTCATTACGTTTGAAGGCCCCGAGGGCAGCGGCAAGTCCACGCAGGCCCGTCGTCTGGTGGCGCGGCTCCGAGAAATGGGCGCTGAGGTGGTTCATGTTCGGGAACCGGGCGGGACGCCCACCGGTGAGGCGATCCGTAGAATCCTGCAGCATGATGAGGCGGGCGAACCGTTGGCGCACGAAACCGAGCTTTTTCTCTTCGCGGCCAGCCGCGCGCAACTGGTTCGCAGGGTGATTTTACCGGCCCTTGAACGGGGCGCGGTGGTCGTTTGCGACCGATTTGCCGACTCAACCACAGCGTATCAGGGTTTTGGGCGCGGCCTTCCGATGGATGCCTTGCAGACGATCCGAGCCCTGGCCGTTGATGGCGCGGAGCCGGACCTGACGCTGCTTCTCGACATTCCCGTCGCCCTTGGCTTTGAAAGGGTCCGAAGTCGGCAACAGGATCTGTTTGAGGGGGTTGACCGCATCGAGCGGGAAGAGCTGGCGTTCCATGAGCGCGTACGCGAGGGCTATCTGCAGTTGGCCCGCGAAAACCCGCGTCGGTTCCGACGGATCGACGCCTCACGGGATCCTGAGCAGGTGGCGGTCGAAGTTTGGGAGGCCGTCCAGGATGTTCTGCGCTGAGGAGATTCCGGCCCTCGAGCCGATCCGCCGGATGCTGCTCCTGAATCGGAGTGCAATGTCGATCCTCATCGTGGGGTCTCCCGAGGGGCGCGGCCTGTCCTTGGCAGAGACGATAGCGAAGATTTCCCTCTGTCCTGCCGAGCAACCGGCATGCGAGACCTGCCCCACTTGTGCGGCCGTCGCCCGTCGAGAGCACCCGGACCTGCTCTGGCTCGAGCCCGCCAGGAAAACCAGGATCATTTCGGTCGATCAAATTAGAGAATTGATCCAGTTTACGGTGCGCGCGCCCTATTCGGGATCGAGGAAGGTCGGTGTCATTCTATCGGCGGACCGGATGAATCCGGAGGCGATGAACGCGTTGTTGAAGACGCTGGAGGAGCCACCAGGGGATACCGTTCTATTGCTCGTCACCGACCAGCCGCAGTCGCTTTTGCCGACGATCGTCTCCCGCTGTTTCCGAGTCAACCTTGGCGAGCCGGAGACCCCGCCGATCGCTTCGTGGCGGTCGGCGCTGGAGGAATGGCTGGCGGAAACCGGTCCGCGTGGTTCGATCACGGCGCTTGCGCGGGCGGGACGCCTTCAAAAACTGATCGAGTCGATCGAGCAAAATCTGGATGAAGAAACAGGGGAGGAAGGGGGTGACCATTCAAGTCAGACCGGCGAGCTAGATCGTGAACGGACGGAGGACGAGCGGGAATCCGTCAGCCGGGAGGTGCGGGAGGCGCGTCTCGCCGCGAAACTCGCGAAAGAGCGCGATGGAATCCTCAAAACCATTCAGTTGTGGCAGCGCGACATTCTGGCCGTAAAGCTTGGAGCGCCGGCCGAATCTCTGCATTTTCCGAATCGGGCGGACGTTCTGGGCCGGCAGGCGCAGGCCGTATCGGTGGCGGAACTCCAACAACGGATACGGGCCGTGGACGAGGCGCGGATGCGGCTAAACTCGAATTTGAGGCCACTCATTGTATTTGACGCTATGGTCCGAACCGGCATTTGAACGGGCTTAAGCGGTTCGATTGCCCGCGGCCCGTCCGAATTGAGCCGGCAAAATCCCATTTCTCCGGCGTGACAAATGGTCGGACCGGCTGATATGTTCCCATTCATGGCTGCCGAGGGGCGTTCGCGCCGCCCGGATGAGCAAAGGGAGGTAGTCCGATGGACATCAAGGATATCAAACGAATCCTCGAGTTGATGAAGGAGAATGATATTTCGGAATTTGAGCTGGCGGAGCAGGGATTCCGCCTGACGTTGAAACGCCGGCTCGGCGGCGAACCGCACGTGGTTTTGGCGGCGCCGGTGACGCCGCAAGGGGCGCCTGCGATTCAGCCAGCGGCCCTGCCTCAGGCCGCTCCGGCCCCAGCGGCTTCCGCCCCGGCCCCCACTCCTGCGGCTGCCCCGGCTGAGGCGCCCAGCAATCTTGTCGAAATTAAGTCGCCTATGGTCGGAACCTTCTATCGGGCGCCCTCGCCGGAAGCGGAGCCCTTTGTCTCTGTTGGCAAAGAGATCGAGGAAGATAGCGTCGTCTGCATCATTGAGGCCATGAAGGTGATGAATGAGATCAAGGCGGAAGTGAAGGGGGTCGTGCGAAAGATTCTGGTCGAGAACGCTACCCCTGTGGAATTCGGGCAACCTCTGTTTCTGGTCGAACCCCGCTGACGAGTTGCCATGTTTGAACGCATTTTGATTGCCAATCGGGGCGAAATTGCTGTCCGCATCATTCGCGCCTGCAAGGAGCTGGGGATCAAATCCGTGGCCGTTTATTCCACGGCGGACGCGCGTTCGCTCCATGTCCAGATGGCCGATGAGGCGATTTGCATTGGCCCGCCGCCGGCCAAAGACAGCTACCTCAAGATCGCAAACATCATCAGCGCGGCGGAGGTGGCAGACGTCGACGCCATTCACCCCGGGTACGGATTTCTGGCGGAAAATGCCCACTTCGCCGAAATTTGCCGGAATTGCAACATCCACTTCATCGGCCCCTCGCCCCAGAGCATACGGCTGATGGGCAACAAATCGGTCGCGCGCGAGACGATGCGCAAGGCCGGCGTGCCGGTCGCGCCCGGCAGCGAGGGGGTTGTGAGGACGAAGGAAGAGGCGGTGCGCGTTGCGCAGCAGATCGGATATCCCGTACTGATCAAGGCCGTCGCCGGCGGTGGGGGCAAGGGGATGCGCGTTGCGCGGAATGACGTCAGCGTCGTCCAGGGGTTCATGATGGCGAGTTCCGAGGCGGAACGGGCCTTTTCGAACCCCGAGGTGTACATTGAAAAATTCGTGGACCAAGCGCGCCACATTGAAATCCAGGTGATTGCGGACCAGCACGGCAACGCCTGCCATCTGTGCGAACGCGATTGTTCCATCCAGAGGCGCCACCAGAAGCTGGTTGAGGAGGCGCTCTCCCCCGTGATCGATCACGAGCTTCGCGAGCGACTGGGCCGAGCGGCGCTCCGCGCCGTGGAGGCGGTGGAGTACCAGAATGCGGGCACCATCGAGTTCCTGTTCGACGTTCAGACGCGCGAGTTCTATTTCATGGAGATGAACACGCGCATCCAGGTTGAGCACCCCGTCACCGAGCAGATTACCGGCATCGACCTCATCAAGGAACAGATTCGGATCGCTGCGGGGGAAAAATTGTCGTTTCAGCAGTCCGACATCAAGCCGCGCGGGCATGCCATTGAATTTCGGGTGAACGCGGAAAATCCCTATCGCGATTTCGCGCCCTCGCCGGGGCGGGTCCAGTTTGTGCACATGCCGGGCGGGATTGGCGTGCGGGTGGACTCTCACGTCTACTCGGGGTATGAAATTCCTCCGCACTACGACAGCATGATTGGCAAAATCATCGTCACGGCGGAGGACCGGCCGAAGGCGCTTGCGCGGCTGAACCGCGCGTTGTCCGAATTCGTGATCGAAGGGGTCTCGACCACCGTGCCCGTTGGGCTCGCGCTCCTGGCGGACGCGCGGTTTCAGCGCGGCGAATACACGACGACCTTCCTGGAGAATTTCATGAAGGAAAGCTTTCTGATGAACAACCCGTAAGTGGAGGACAGGACGATGGCAAACGTCGCGCACCCCAAAACGGCCGATTCCCATGTATCAGCCGACCATCCCGATCTTCTCGGAGAACATGTCGAGAATGCGAATGAGCTGGGAACCGTCCAGATTCACAACAGCGTCATTGCCACCATCGCGCGCGTCGCGGCACTGAAAATCGACGGGGTTGTGGATTTGTCCGGCGGGCTGGTGGACGGCTTGGCGGGGATGATCGGGAAAAAAAGCGCCGATCGAGGCGTACGGGTTGAATTCGAGGATTCGTCCGTGGTCATCGACGTCCACGTCATCCTGGCGTTCGGCGTTCGCATTCCGCACGTGGCCTGGCAACTGCAGAATGAAATCCGCAAGGCGGTCGAACAGATGACGGGCAAGCCGGTGCGTGCGGTAAATATCATCGTGCAGGGCATCCGCGTTCCGCCGCCGGCCCAGACGCGCGAGGAGGAATCGCAGGCGTGAAGGTAATTCATATTCTGATCGGGCTGATTCTTTTCGCGGTCCTGTTTGCCGCATCGATCTTTGTCCTGGCGCGCGTTTTCGAAGGCGCGGAGGCGTGGTTGGCCTTCGTGGAATCGCTGAAGCAGGCGCGGATCTCGGCAGCTGCCGCGGGCCTGGGCCTTGCGCTCTTGCTCGTGCTCTACGTCGTCACCGCCATTCCGCTGCCCCGAAAGGCCCAGTACATCGCCTACGACATCGAGGGAAGCTCCGTCAGCATCAGCCTGCGAGCAGTCGAGGATTTCCTCGGGCGCCTCGCTCAGGAATTTGCTTCTATCGACGACCTCAAATCCACCCTCTCGGTCCGGAATGGTACCGTGGACGTGCAGATGGACGTCAAGGTAAAGGCTGGCGCCCAGATTCCGGAATTGTGCCGGATGCTACAGGAGCGCGCGCGGACGGTGCTTCGCGAAAAGGTGGGCCTGTCCGACATCGGAGAGGTTCGCGTGCGCGTGCAGGAAATCACCGACAAGCCCGCTCCGGAGCCGGTCCTTACGGACCGCGCGGACACGTTCGCAACCTGAGGAGCGGCGCATGAATTGGGATGCTGTGGCGGCCGACCACCTTGCCGTGCTGGACGAGGTCATCAATCGCCTCCGTCCGGACGTGGAACGGACCGCTGAATTGCTCGCGGGTCGCTTGAAGGTCGGTGGAAAAGTCCTGATCTGCGGAAATGGCGGAAGCGCGGCCGACGCGCAGCACATCGCGGGGGAACTGGTAAACCGGTTTCTGCGCGAAAGAGCCCCCTATGCCGCCGTCGCGCTCACCACCGACACCTCGATCCTCACCGCGATTGGCAACGATTACAGCTTCGAGCTGATCTTTGAAAAACAGGTGCGCGCCCTCGGCCGTGCCGGAGATGTGTTGTTGGCGATTTCCACCAGTGGCCGCGCCGCCAACGTGATCCGCGCGGCTCGCGCGGCCCGGGAGATTGGCCTGACGGTCGTGACGATGACCGGCGGCACGGGGGGCGATCTCATAACCCTCGCGGACATTCCGCTCAACATCTCCTGCACGAAATCGACGCCGCGCATCCAGGAGGGCCACCTGCTGCTCTACCACGCTCTATGCGAGCGGCTAGAAGAGCTGATGGAGGCCGGGCCTTGACCACCCGCGCACGCAACTCAGACCCCATCGATGTCGTAGTCGTGGGCTCGGTCGGCATCGACACGGTCGAGACGCCGGTCGACCGTCGCGAGCACGTCCTGGGCGGGTCGGCAAGTTATGCCTGCGCGGCGGCCTCCTTTTTCGCGCGCGTTGGCATGGTGGGGGTGGTCGGCACGGATTTTCCAACCGCATACCTGCAACTCTTTAGAAAATTCGGCATCGACACCGAGGGTCTTCAAATCGTGCCGGGTGAAACATTCCGATGGAGCGGCGTCTATGAGGCCAACATGGACATCCGCCGCACGATCAGCACCGAATTGAATGTATTCGCCAATTTTTCGCCAGAGCTGCCGCAGCGTTACCGACGGGCCCCTTTTTTATTTCTGGCGAACATCTCGCCCTCGTTGCAGCTCCATGTGCTTCAACAGGTGCAAAAACCCCGCTTCGTCATGCTGGATACAATGGACCTGTGGATTAACACGGCACGCGAGGAACTGATCCGGGCCATTGGCCGGGTTGACATGCTGACGCTCAATGAGTCGGAGGCCCGCCATCTGACTGGGCGGCACGCGCTCGTCAAGGCGGCGCGCCATCTGCTGGAGATGGGCCCGTCTTACGTGTGCATCAAAAAGGGCGAACACGGCAGCATTCTGTTCACGCGCAAATCGATCGTTCTGATGCCGGCATTCCTGCTGGAGGACGTCAAGGATCCAACCGGCGCAGGCGACACCTTCGCCGGCGGTTTTTTGGGCGCGCTCGCGAGGAACCGCGTAGTCAATGAGCGCGCGATACGCCGCGCCATGATGTATGGTAGCGTCGTCGCATCCTTTGGCGTTGAGGAATTCAGCCTCGACCGCCTCGCCCGGATCAAACGCGCGGATGTTGAGAAGCGGGCCAGACTGTTTCGTAGGATGATTGGGGCCTGACAGCCGGGTCCTCAGGGTCGTAAATATCTCAGGTTATTCCATTAGTAAGGCTGGATGCGACCCGGCCTACACGCGAAGAGGCATCATCGCCTTGTCCAAATCGACATCCAAAATAAATCACCGGGACTCGAGAGCGTTCCAACGCGAATCCACCATCCCCGCATCACAAGTAAGTCCAGTTATTGACCGCGGGTCGCCGAAGGGGTGCATCTACGCGATTATGGCGGGTACGGTCCGCACCGCGGCACCGCGCTGTCGAGAATGACGTACTGCCTGCAACCGACAAGGAATCATATCAGTTTCGCACAGGACCTATTCCGTGCCCCATCGATCTCCGCGCGAGCCGGATGCCTGCGAATCGCTTGTGGAAAGATGAGCGGACGAAAGATTGACTTTTGGATTCCCCTCTTCCCTCTGCCCGGCATTCAGAACGAACTCGGCCAGGTCAAAAGCTGCCAGGGCCCCGATCAACTAGTTGCCGATCGAATGCGTCGTGAAAAACTTGTTCACCATTGACTGGGTGCTCGAAAAGGTCATGAAAGCGGCTCCACGCGTCCTCGTCGCTCGCCTGCCGGAGATGCTCCGTGAATTAGACCGACGGCTTCGGCTGAAGAGTGGGGAAGGGTCTGGGCTCGCTCCCTCGCGCTTGCGGCAGCCGCCGACCGCCCTGGCGAACGACATCGCCCCGAAGAGGATTCCCCAAATCATTTCGCCGATGAACCCTACCAAAACTCTGGACGAACGGAACGTGATGTGCTGTTAGTCTTTATAAAGGAGTTTCAGGCATGAAGAGCAAAGCCCCCGTCACCAGCCGTTGTTCCTCGTGCGATATTCGTTGTTACTCCTCCCGCATCGTGGACGGCCCTGAGCGCGCGCCAAGTCGGGCCATGTTGCACGCCGTTGGTTTCACCGATCGCGATTTCGCGAAGCCGCAAGTCGGCATCGCGTCGACGTGGAGTATGGTTACGCCTTGCAACATGCATATCGACAAGCTCGCTCGCTATGCGGCAGCCGGCGTGAATGCCTCCGGCGGCAAGGCGGTGATTTTCGGCACGATTACGATCTCCGATGGAATTTCAATGGGATCCGAAGGGATGAAATACTCCCTCGTTTCGAGGGAAATCATCGCCGATTCCATCGAGGCCGTGGTCGGTTGCGAGGGATTTGACGGGTTTGTTGCGATCGGCGGTTGCGACAAGAATATGCCGGGCTGCGCCATTGCCATGGCGCGATTGAACCGGCCGTCTGTCTTCGTCTATGGCGGCACGATCCTTCCCGGCAAATACAAGGGCAAAAAGGTCGATATCGTGTCGGTTTTTGAGGCGGTCGGTGCGCATGCGCGAGGCGACATCAGTGACAAGGAATTGAAGGAAATCGAGGCCTGCGCGATTCCCGGGCCCGGCTCCTGTGGCGGAATGTACACGGCGAATACCATGGCATCGGCGCTCGAGGCGATGGGCTTGAGCCTGCCGAACAGCTCGGCGCAGGTCGCCATCTCCGCGGCCAAACGCGAGGATTGCCGCGCGGCCGGTCGGGCCGTCTTGAATCTGCTCAAGCGCGGCATCAAACCTCGAGACATCCTATGCAAAGAGGCATTCGAAAATGCGATCGCGATGGTTATGGCGCTGGGCGGCTCCACCAACGCCGTGCTTCATTTGCTGGCGATCGCGCACGCGGCCGAAATTCCCTTGTCCCTCGACGATTTTACTCGCATCGGGAACCGAACGCCTGTGCTTGCAGACCTCAAGCCTAGCGGCCGCTTTGTGATGGCCGACCTCGTAAAAATCGGCGGAACCGTCCCCCTCATGAAAATGCTGATTGAGGAGGGTCTGATGCACGGGGAT
Source organism: Kiritimatiellia bacterium (assembly GCA_025054615.1). Lineage (NCBI taxonomy): Bacteria > Pseudomonadati > Kiritimatiellota > Kiritimatiellia > Kiritimatiellia bacterium. The sequence continues at coordinate 136,553 of JANWZO010000004.1, read as the reverse complement.
TGCCTAACCGTCACAGGCAAGACGCTTTGGGAAAACGTCCGCCGCGCAAAGCCGTACCCTGCCAAGCAGGAGATCATCCGCCCGCTCTCTAACCCTATCAAGCCCGACGGGCATCTGGTGATTTTGCGCGGTAATCTGGCGCCGGAGGGCGCCGTGGCCAAAATTTCGGGCAAGGAAGGGCAGACCTTCAGCGGAAAAGCGATCGTGTTCGAATCCGAAGAGACCGCGCTACAGGCGATCTTGAACGGCACGGTCAAGGAGGGGCATGTCATCGTGATTCGGTACGAGGGTCCCCGCGGCGGACCCGGGATGCGGGAGATGCTCTCACCGACCTCAGCCGTAATGGGCAAGGGGCTCGGCAAATCCGTCGCGCTGATTACTGACGGTCGTTTCTCCGGCGGCAGCCACGGCTTCGTGGTCGGCCATATCACTCCCGAGGCCTTCGTGGGAGGCCCACTGGCCATCGTTCGAGATGGCGATCCGATTACGATCGATGCCGTAAAGCGCGTGATCAACCTCGACGTCCCGGAATCCGAAATCCGTCAGCGCCTTGCGGCATGGACGCCGCCGAAACCCCGATATACGAGGGGCGTTCTCGCCAAATATGCCGCGCAGGTCGCCTCCGCGTCGCTTGGTGCGGTGACGGACCTCCACTTGTAAGGCAGTTTCGCGGCACGTTTTCCGAGCGGCTCCGCTGGCTGGCTCTGCGGTATGCTCGTGTTCAAGACAAGGCGGCCTGGTCTTGGGGGCGTCGGTGGAGCCGTGTACTCGCCGCCAGCCTCGATGCGGTGGTGAGGGTTTAGACAACGGCTACCGGTGGTTTCAACGAGGCGTTGAAGATGGCGGTGGATGAGTAGAGCGCGCCGAAATTTAGACGTGCAGGTCCGCCGGGAAGCTGGTTGACTCGGCGCGGATGGCACGTGGCGATTCGTTGCTCGCTGTTTGCATCCCGACCTACAAGCGCCCCGACCTGCTCGAGCGTTCAATACGATCGGTGATTCGCGCGGGGCGCGACTTCGAAACGCCCATCGTAGTAACCGACGATTCAACGGACGAGACCAACGTGCCGGTGATCCGCCGCATGCAGTCGGAATATCCGCACATCCACCATCATCGCAATGACCGGAATCTCGGGATCGATGGGAACATCGTCGAATCAATGAACCAATGCCCGGCGCGTTACGGGTGGTGGCTCGGGGAGGACGATTTGCTGACGCCGACTGCGATCCGCCAGGTGCGGCAAATCCTCGAGGGAGCCGATCCGCCGGAGTTTCTGTTCGTCAATTACAGCGCGGTCAACGAGGACTACACGAGGATTTTGAAGCGTCGGGCGATCCCTCTCATACGCGATGCAACGATGGAGGCGTCCGCCTTTCTCGCTCGATATGGTTGGGCCGCCGGATTTATTGGCGCGTGCGTAATCAACCGCTTGGCGTGGGGTCGGATCGACGTCACGCCCTACATCGGAACCTGGTTCGCGCATGTGGGGGGAATTTTTTCGGCCGTCGTCGGGCGCGCGGTCGGGATTGTGGCCGAGCCGCTAGTGTGGAACCGGACGGGCAGCGCCGGCGTCTTCACGTGGACGGGGTCCATGCTTGATGTCCTTGACGGATGGCGTCGCCTGATGTCGATGCTTGAGCCGTTGTATGGCGCCGAAGTCTGTGCCCAAAGTGCGCGCGCATTTGAACGGGCACACGGTTTGAACAGCATCCTGTTCCTTGCCTACGCGCGGGCGGGCGGAGCCCTGACGCCGGAGCTGGTTCGCGAAGCGATCCTTCCCGGCAACTATTCTCCCTTGTACAAGCTGGCCGCTCGGTGCCTCGCTCGAACTCCCGTGTCTTGGTGCCGAATGGCCCAGCGGACATGGCATGCGCTCATCAGCGAACGCGCCGATTTGCCATGATGCCAGAATTTCCCCTGATTCCTCTCCTGCTGCGGGCCGGCGCCGTGCTGGCCGCGCAACTGATGCTTTATGCTGCGCTGCCGTTCTGGGCCCTTCGCTTTCGGGTCCCCACATCCCACGCTCTGACGGTCTCGATCGCCGTCGGCGTCGCGCTCCAAGGCGCCTTGGGCCTGGTGTTGGGTTGGGTCGCCGTCCATCCTCAGCGATGGGGCATCTGGGCGTACCTCGCAGGACTCGCCGTTGTTCGCGTTTTTTCGCGCCGCATCGCCGATCATGAAACTGAAGGCCCGAAGCCGGATGGGCTCCTTCCGGCCCTCTCCGCGATGGCCGTGGCAGTGCGCTGGATCCATCCTCTGGAAACGTGGGCGCTCGGCCAATCCGACGCCTACACTCACTTGCTATTTATTCGCGAGATTCTGCAGGGCGGGCGGCTGTCCAACCCGATCTATCCGCCCGGGTACTCCTGGGTGATGGCCTTGCCCGCCCTGGCATTCGGGATCGACCCCTACTGGATTGCCAGATTTGGAGGCGCCTTTTACGGCTTGGGACTCATACTGGCCACCCACGCACTGGCCGAAACATGGTTCGGGCGCTGTGCGGGCCGAATTACCGTTGGCATAGTCGCTGGCTGTCCGCTCCTCTGGCCCTTGTTGAAAACAGGCGTGGGCGCTTTTGCCAATCAAGCGGGTCTGTTTGCCATTCCGGTGGTATGGCTGGCCTTGGCCCGTTTGCATGACCGCCGTGGGGATCGCAGCGCCGCCGCGACACTCGTCTTCATCGGCCTGCTGCTCGGGTGCGCCGTGCCCATGATGTTGCTGCAAGTGGCCTGCCTCACCGCCCTTGTCGGCCTGATGGGCGTCTTCCGGAGCCGCCGTTTTCTTGCAACGGCATGCCTTGCGGGATTCTGTCTGATCCCAGGCGTCGTCCTGACAGGCGGACATCTTGCCGCAGCAGGCGGCGCCGCACGGAGTCAGACGCCGGCCTATCTTTCAGGCGACGACGTTGGCGCCGTGGTCAATCAGGAGGAGGCGCCGCATGAGTTGGATTGGTCGTCCGACCAGCTCGTCCGCCTGGCCGCCGATTTTTTTCGAATCAAGCGAATGGGATTTGGAGATTGGCTCCCGGATCTGCTCGCAGCGGGCGCCGGCGGAATCTTCACCCTCATCCTGGCCCGAGGTCTCCTAGCCCGCTCGTTCATCGAGACGGTTCTGGGCGCTTGGGGCGGATTGACCCTGATTCAGACGTGGACGGGCTTCATGCAATTCACCGCCTATCAGCGCGAGGGATGGAGTCTACTCCTGGCCTGTGCGATGGTCGCCGGTTATTTGGTCCGACAAATGGAGGGTTTAAAGCCAGTCCTCATTGGACACCCGAGATGGTGTTCCGCAGCCGCCCTCCTGCTGGCCGCATCGGGCCTCGTCCTTCCTCCCACGCACACCGTGTTTGGGTCGGCCGCCGAACATGAGATCGTCGCATTTGCGCGCGCAGTTGGGGGCGATCCGATTGCGCGAAGCGGATGGCGCGACCTCGCAACCTTATGGGCCGAAATCGATCGATCGCCAAACATTATGATGGTCTGCCGCCGCATCAGCGGTTTCGGCAACGATATTGGCGACCCGCTGTTTGCGTTCTCCTCTCCAAGAATTCGTGTTGTACGCCAGATTGACGGCCCGCCGGGGGACGGCCTGCTGCTCGCTCTCCTCGACGAGACGACGGCGCCTCCCGACTTGGGCGGGTCGATCATGCGGCGTCTGCAGCCGGAGCTCGTTGAATCCTTCGAACAAAACCGGGCGAGGGCTGCCGAGGAGAACAACAGGTTGGAGCGGTCTCTGCGCAGATGGGGCGCGCCGCTGGAGGACCTTGCGCTTTCGCCTCGGCTTCGAGTCCTCGTTTGGCGTCCGGAGAATGGCGAGGGCTGAGAATGACACTGGATGTGGCAGTTTTTGCAGCAGTCGGCGCTTGCGCTCTAGTGGCTGGCGTTTATTCCGTTGCCGCCCCCTTGGCCGCCGATGCGTGGCGCGGGTTCGGCAGCCGGCGGGCGCGGATCGTCGGGTTGCTGTTCACAGCCGGGTTGGCCGGTGCTCTGTTTCTTCGTCCCCATGAGGATTCGATCTCCGGCCTCGATACCTCCGGTTACCGTCACATGACAAAGGCCTTCGCGATGAGGAGGGGCTTCCATGAGGTCGACCGGGCCCTGCTCGCCGTGCCGGAAGAAATTCGCCCCGCCTTCATGCTTCTGCCCACGATGCAATGGCGGAATACGCGGGATCGATCGTTTTTGGTCCATTCGCTCGAGCATGCGGAGACGGAGCCGTTCTTTTATCCCCTGGCGCCGTCGGCCGCCGCGCTGGCGGAGTTGCTTTTCGAGGGGGGTGGCGATTTCGTTTTGCCCGCGCTGTGCGCCGTGCTGTTTGGCGTGTTGCTCCTGCATGCGTCCGCGTCGGCAGGGTTGCTGGGTGCTGCGCTATTTGCTGCTCTGGTGGTTGCATCGCCCCTGCCCGTCTGGTTCCTTCGCGGCTACGTCCCCGAGGGGTTGGCGTCGCTGCTGGCGGCGGGTGCGGCGTTGCGCCTGCCAACAGACCGCGCCTCCGCTTTGACCAGTTCATTTGCGCTGGGTCTGGCGGTCAGCCTTCACCCGCTCGCGTCGCTTCTGGCCATGCCGGTCTTTTTGATCCGATTCCTCCGGGCTCCACACCGTCGGCACCAACTGTACGGATGGGTGGCAGGGCTTGTTCCTCTCGTGGTGATGACGGCGTGGATTTGCCAGCCGTACGGCGATCTTTTCGATCCGTCGATCTGGCGCCGAAACCTGCATCGCGTCGCGGAACACCGCGCGCTCGTCGCGTTTCTGACAGTGGCCGCCCTTCTGTGCGCAGCAGCGGCAGTCGCGAGCGTGGCCGTTGGGGCTGCAGGATGGCGCAGCAAAGGTTCGGCCGCGCCGGTGGCCATCAGGACTTGGGGTGAAAGTGCCCTCGCGAAAGCCATTCTGGCGTCCCTGCCGCTGCTCGTCATGCTGGTCTTAGCGGTCTTGCCCTCCGGGCGATCCGCGTTATGGAATGGGCTGCTCGACGCCTGGTCCGCCCTTCGCTTGCCGGGCGTGACCTTATTAGGGGGGGCTAGTGTTCTTGTCTTGATAAAAAAGCGGCTGGATCAGCGTTGGCCGGTCGCGCTTGGCCTTGCCGCGTTCGTGGTGTGCTGCTTTTTGAAAGGCGTCGAAGTTTCCGGCCTCTGGCACCAGCGCCGTTTGTTGCCGGCGATTCTCTTTCTGGCCGTTGCGGCGATGCCGGCTGCGGCGGTGTTGAAGTCGGCCGTGGACGGATTAAGCCGTTTTAGCGGCCTGCTTACCGGCGCGCTGGCGATCCTCGTGTTGGGATTGGGAGTGGCGAATGCATTGCGCTGGCCGGCACCTTATGTGGTACGCAACGAGGCTGGTGCTCAGAATTGGATCCGCCGCGTCTCCGAGGCGATCGGCGACTCGCTCACCCTGTTTGACTACCACTCGTTCAGCCTCCAGCATGCAGTCGTATCCACTCGACCGGTTTACGGGCTGGGCGAGCACGAACGGGCCCGCGAGCAGTTGCCTGAGATCATCCGCTGGCTGGCCGGACAAGCGAGCAGCCGGACGGTCCTTGTCGTCACAGCATACGCCAATCCGGGAATTGAACAGGGTCTTGTCTTCCGTTCGCACGGTTCGATCACCGGACGGATGATCCGCGTGCGTTCCAAGAGGGCGCTGCCGGCGGAGACTAACTTGCGTGATCTTGCGGTGGAGGTCCTCGAGGCTCGCCCCCCCAACAATGAGTTGCCTCGTCTCTCTAAGGTCTTCGATGGCGGCTGGCTTGCGCTGCGCGGACCGTGGGTGCCGCGTGTGAACAGGATACGCTCGCCACAGGGGGATCGAGTTCCGGGTCAGTGGTTCCAAAACGGCGCGGCGATCATCGGCCCGGTCGCCGCAGCCGGCGAGCAACTCCATGTAAGAGTGGTTGGCGTGTCCGGGCGACGCGATGAGCGGGCCGTACAACGCATCACGCTCGTGCGGGAAGATGGCGTTGAGATTGGTCCGTTTGAGTTGGCGCACTCCTGGAGCGAGGCGTCGGCTGTGGTGGCTGGGGCGGGTCCTCCGAGCAGCCGGACGATGGCCTACGCATTACGCGCCGAGTCTCCGTATGACCCTTCAACAGAGGGAATTTCCGATTACCCAGCCGGTTTGGGGGCGCTGCTCCATCGGATCGACATGTGGGTCGAGCCGTTGCAAACTGCTAGCGATGAATGATGTGGTGGTCATCATCCCGGCTTTCAACGAGGAGGAGGCGATTGGACCGCTCCTCGATGAATTGCAGTCGGTGCTGCCCGGCATTCAGGCTGTCGTCATTTCCGATGGGTCGACCGACCGAACCGTCGAACGCGCGCGTGAGAGGGGTGCGACCGTCCTTGACCTCCCCTGCAACCTTGGCGTCGGCGGCGCTGTGCAGGCGGGTTTTCAATACGCGCTGTCGCGCGGATTCTCATTGTGCGTCCGGATCGATGGCGACGGCCAACACCCGCCTTCGGAAATCCCGAAATTGGTCGCACGCGCGCGGCAGACGGATGCCGACCTTGTGATCGGCTCACGTTTTTCCTCGCGCGGCATCCACACCAGTTCGATGGCGCGGTTTCTTGGCATCCGCCTTTTGTCAGTCGCCCTCTCGATCATCTGCCGGAAGCGAGTGACCGACCCGACGTCCGGTTTCTGGGCCGTCAAACGCCCGCTGCTCCACTATTTTGCCCGAGAGTATCCCGTTGATTATCCCGAGCCGGAGGCCCTGGCGCTGCTCCGTCGGCAGGGCTACTCCTTCGTGGAGGAGCCAGTCGTGTTTCGCCCCCGTATAGCGGGCCGATCGACGATTCACGGATGGGGTACCCTTTATTACGCCGTGAAGGTCGGTCTCGCGCTGGCGGTGGACCGCGTACGTGTCATCGATCGATCGCTTGCGCGGCATTTCACCGTGACTTGGACCTAGGTTATACGCGCGGATGGTGGAGATGGCATTAGCCGGTGCTTTGAAGCCGCAGGTTCCGCAGTGCAGTCGTCTAAACTGATCAACTTGAGGGATGCGACATGCGGGAGTAGCTTTTTTCTGAGGGTATCGCCATGAAAAAGAGGAAGGAAATCATCCGCGCACTGGAAGAGGCGTATTGGAAAGAACTGGAGACGGTCCAAAATTACATTGCCAATTCCGTGAACCTCGACGGCGTACGAGCCGAAGAGATCAAGGCCGCCCTTGCCGCCGATGTGGCGGCGGAGCTGGGCCATGCTCAGCAGCTTGCCCGTCGGATCAAGGTGCTCGGAGGAACCGTTCCGGGATCCTTCGAATTCAAGCCCGGCCAGAAGGACCTCCAGCCGCCCCGCGACACTACTGACGTCGTCAGCGTGATCCGAGGCGTGATTGCGGCGGAAGAAGACGCGATTGAGGGCTACAACAAACTGATCGAGCTCTGCGATGGCGTGGATTACGTCACGCAAGATTTGGCGATTGACCTGTTGGCCGACGAGGAGGCTCACCGCGAGCAATTCCGGAGTTTCCTCAAAGAATACGAGAAAAAATAGTCTGCCCCACCGCGGCGCCGTGGAAGGCTGCTGCTGGTGCCTTCCGGTTTCGGATTTCATGAACCGCAAAATTGGGCGCGGCGATTAATAGGATGCGTCAGTCCCGCTTCAAGGGCTGAGGAGAAGATCATGATCATCATCGAACCCCACATTCACATTTTTTCGCGGACCACGGACGACCTGCAGGCGATGTATGAAAATGGAATTCGCGCCTGCGTGGAACCGTCCTTCTGGTTGGGTTCCCCTCGCCGCTATGCGGGAACGTTTTGGGATTACTTCCAGCACATTCTCGAATTCGAGACAGCCAGGGCTCGCCGATTCGGCATCGACCACTATGCCTGCATCGCCGTGAATCCAAAGGAAGCCGACAATCTCGCGCTTGCTGAGGAGACGCTGGCCGGGATCGGGCCCTATTTCGACCATCCCCGCTGCGTGGCAGTCGGCGAGGTCGGCTACAACCTCATAACGGCTAACGAGGAAGAGGTCTTCCAGCGCCAGCTCGAGATGGCGAAGGCCCGGAACATGCTGATTTTGATCCACACGCCGCACGATACGCCGACGGTCAGCAAAAAGAAGGGAGTCGAACGCACGATCGCGGTCTGCCGTGAGCTGAACTACGACTGGGACAAGATCATGATCGACCACAACACCGAGGAGACCATGAAGCTCACGCGGGATTCGGGCGCATGGGCGGGGCTCACGGTGTATCCGTATTCCAAGCTCAATCCGGAACGGTGCATTGACATCCTCAAGAAATGGGGCATCGAGCGCACCTGGGTAAACAGCTCGGCGGACTGGGGTTCTTCGGACCCGCTCAGCCTTGTCAAGGTTGCTGGGCACATGAAGTCCAACGGCTTTTCCGAGGCGCAGATTGAGCGGCTCCTGTTTGAGAATCCGCTCGCGTTCTATCGGCAAAGCGGACGCTTCAATCCAGATTTTTCAATCCCGTTTATCCATCCGCGGGAGTATCAGCGGTGACCTTTGCCGATCCCCTGGATCGGCCCCCTTCTAAGCGAAACTCAGCCGTTAACGCCTGGCTTCGGCTGGTGCGCTTGCCCAACCTGTTGACCGTGCCGGGAGACGCCGTCGCAGGCTACGTACTTTCAATAGGGGCGTCCGCCGAATTCAGCGCGCCCGTGTTATGGGCCGCGGCGGCCGGCCTCATCTTTTACGTCGCTGGCTTGATTCTGAATGATTTGGCCGACGTGGACGAAGATCGGAGGAATCGGCCGGACCGCCCAATCGCGGCCGGCCTGATTTCAACCCGCGCGGCTTGGCGTGCCGCCCTGGCGGCGCTGGGGCTTGGTCTCGTATTTTGCAGCGCTTCCGGATGGAGGTGTTTGGCTGCCGGATGCGCCCTCGCGGTGGCCGTAGCGGCCTACAACTTTCTGCCGCGGTCGGGAATACTACCCATCATCTTGCTCGGCGCATGTCGGGCGCTCAATGTCGGCCTGGGAATCGCATCGGCCGGCGCGGGAAACGCTGCGGCCTGGATTGGCGCGGGGATGGTGGGCCTGTATGTTGCGGCGCTGTCGTTGCCCGCCCGCGGCGAGCTGTCGGGGGAGCGTCCGGGTTTCAGCGCCTGGCTCCCGATGGCCGCGCTCCTCACGGGCGGCGCGGCCTTGGTGCTGGCGGGCGATGTCAGCGAATCGGCGGCGGCGCGGGCGGCGGTCCCTTTTTTGGTAGCCGTGGGCCTGAGTGGAGCAGCCGCACGCCAACTGTGCCGAGGGCCGCGGTCGGCTGCGCCCGCGGCCGTCGGCAGCCTGATCGGCGCGCTGATGCCGCTTCAGTCGGCCCTGATCCTCGCGTCAGGCGGCCACGGGTTTGCAGTGGCTGCGGCCATCGCAGTGATGCTGGCCTGGCCGGCGAATCGGCTACTGGCCCGCGCATTTGCTCCCAGCTAGTCCTGGGACCGGCGGAACGCGCAATTCTCGGCCATCAGTAGACGCGTGCGGCGAGGTAAAACAAACCCGCGGCGAAGAGCAGCATTCCTGCCCCCGCGGCGCGCGCGCGCCGGTCTGTTGCCAACAAGGGCGCCGTCCAGCGGCGCCACAAATACGGGCTCAGGGTGAGGGTGATGCCCGCGATCGCCCAGACATATGCAAGTACTGTCATGACGAGGCGCCATTCGGTGTCCATCCAGCGCGCGGCATTGAGAACCGGATTGGCCATCAACAGCAACAGACCCGCGAGCGCCCGCACGCCCAAAAGTTCGTCGACAAAATGGATGATAAGATAAAACGACAATGGGGTCGCAAGGTAGAGCCACGGCTTGAGGAACTCGAATCGCCCCAGCGAAGCTTGGTTGATAATCCACGCGACCCAGAGCAGGTCGATTGCGGTCAGCGCCCAAGCTGTGGGTTTATGGCGGCCGATGGTCGGCACGTAAGCGCGGCATGCTGCCGGCACAGCGAGCAAGGCGGCCCCGCCAAGGACCGAAAGAACGGCCACAAAAGCTGCCGCCTGTTTCAACGTCAGGTCGAAGAAGAACGTGTCCATGAGAAGATCAGACCTCCCCACTCGCCGTCGCCATCGCGCGCGACTTCACGCAGACCCAGGCGGATGTACGCCTCGGCGACGGCATCCAGCTCAGCATCGCGGATTCCGCTCAAAACGGCAAAGTGTCGCGCGGCGCCCGCGAGACTGTCTGCAAAGCGGGTGAGCAGACGGCTATACAGATTCGCGCATACCACGTCAAACCGCCCGCGCGGCGGCCCGTCTTGTTCAAGGTCGCGCACAGAAAATCGGATTCGGTTGCCCAGGCGATTCAGGCGCGCATTGGCTCGCGCATGGGCAACCGCCTGCGGATCGTGGTCGATCGCCACCACGCGCCGCGCGCCAAGTTTGGCGGCCGCAAGCGCGAGGATGCCGCTGCCAGTGCCGACATCCAGCACGGAACTGCCAGGATGCTTCGTCAGCAGCCGGTCAAGTTGCTCAAGGCAAAATCGCGTCGTGAAATGCTCGCCGGTCCCGAAGCTCAACCCTGGGTCCAAAAGGACGCACACTCGCCCACGGACCGGCCTCCGCCGGTTCCACGCCGGCTGAATCCGCAATCGCGAACCAATATCCTGCGCTTTGAAGTGGTGCTTCCAGAACGTCTGCCAGCTCCGCCGTTTCAACAAGCGGGGCTGGGCCGCAAATACGCCCGGCCATTCTCGCGCCGCGAGGGCGGCTACCAGCGCTTCCGTATCGCACTCAAAAAAGATGTCGATCCATGCGCGGTTGGAATCAGGGCGCTGCAGAATCGCGGCCGGCCGGCGCCAGGCGGATTCGGCCTTCGCCGCGAGATCTTCGGCGCGATCCAAGCCGGCCTCCAGCGTGAGCACGGCGCCGTCAGTCCCAGGGGTTCTTGGTTGCACACGTTCGAGGTAGCGGACCGTTCAGCTTCTGCCAATCTCAAATAGCAGATGAAAGCGAATGAACTGGCATCTTCTCGTGTAAGACGGGTAAAAGTGCAGCGGATTAGATGAAGAAAACAGCGATAGGGGTGATCGGCATCGGCATGGCGTTCTCCGCGGCGGTCTGGGCGGACGGCGAGGCCGCTTCGGCGATCAACCGATTGGGTTGGGCGTTGTTGGCGGACACCCGCGGCACGCCGGCGAATGTGCTGATTTCCCCGTATTCAATTCAGTCGGCGCTCGCGATGGCCTACGCCGGGGCATCGGGCCAGACTCGCGACGAAATGCGAACGGCGCTGTTCTATCCCGAGGGTGAAGCCGCGCTGCACCGCTCGTTTTCCGCGTTGCGGGCCGAGCTGCTACAACTCGCCGATGAAACGGCGCGATCCGGCGCCGCGGATCCGGGGGATCGGAAGCAGAGGGGCTCGATCGAACTGGCGGTCGCCCATCGGCTCTTCGGCCAGCGCGGCTATCCGTTCCGATCCGAATTTCTCGAATTGATGGAGAGCGTCTACGAAGCGCCGTTCGAGACGTGCGATTTTAAGAGCAATCCCGAGGGCGAGCGCGTGAAAATCAACGGCTGGGTTGCCGATCGAACCCGCTCGCGAATCCAGGACCTGATTCCGGCCGGCGGGATCTTGGCCGATACGCGGTTGGTTCTGGTGAATGCGCTCTACATGAAGGCGCCATGGATGGAGCCGTTTGACGAACGGAACACGCGACCCCTGCCGTTCTGGGTGGGCGGGCACGAGCAGGTCCCGGTTCCCACAATGGTTCGGACCGCGCAGTATCGGGTCAAAAAGGGGCAGGGCTATACGGCAGTCTCAATTCCCTTCACCGGTGGCGGCTTGCACCTGGTCGCGATCGTTCCTGATGACCCGTCGGGACTTTCCGCTGTCGAGGCATCGCTGACCGTGGACGACTTCTCCTCCGCCGCAGACGCGCCATTCGCGGAGGCTGTGCTTTTTCTGCCGAAGCTAAAAATCGAATCGCCGTCAATCCCTCTCAAGCCTGCGCTGGTGGAGCTAGGCATGAGGAGCGCGTTCGACGTCCCGGCCGGTAGCGCGAATTTTGACCGGATAGCTCCCCGCCGGCCGGACGACTACCTGTTCATCGATCAGGTGTATCACAAAACGTTCTTCGAAATGGACGAACGCGGGGCCGAGGCGGCGGCCGCGTCGGCCGTGGTCATGGTGCGCGCGACGGCGGCCCCGATTCCGAAGCCGAAACCGATCGAAATTCGTGTGGACCGCCCGTTTGTATTCGCAGTGCAACATTTCCCAAGTCGGGCCTTTTTGTTTCTCGGCCGGATTTCTGACCCGCGCTAGGCGGCCGGACCGCTCGCATTGCGCGCCGCCATGTGCTAATTTTCTACGCTCACGATTTCCTCAAGGATCGCATGAGTGTGTCTGACATCGTCATAACCGGAGCACGCGAGCACAACCTCAAGAACATCAGCGTCCGCATCCCGCGAAATTCATTGACGGTGATCACGGGGCTTAGCGGATCGGGCAAGTCCTCGCTCGCTTTCGATACCCTCTACGCGGAGGGTCAGCGCAAATACGTCGAATCGCTGTCCGCCTACGCCCGGCAGTTTCTCGAGCAGATGCAGAAGCCGGATGTCGACCACATTGAGGGGCTCTCCCCCGCCATCTCGATCGAGCAGCGAACGGCGGGGTCGAATCCGCGATCGATCGTTGCGACGACGACCGAGATTCACGATTACCTCCGCCTGTTGTTCGCGAACGTCGGCAAGCCGCACTGCCCCCGATGCGGGCGGCCTATCACCCAGCAGACTGCCGAGCAGATTGTCGACCAGTTGATGCAGCTTCCCGCCCAGACGCGGCTGATCCTGCTCGCGCCACGCGTCCAGGGCCGAAAAGGCGAACATCTCGAACTGCTCGATGAATTGCGCAAATCCGGATTTGTCCGCGCCAGGATCGACGGAACGATCGTGGACCTCGATCAGGCGCCCAAACTCGACAAAAAGAAGGCCCACACCATCGAGGTGGTTATTGACCGTCTGGTCATAGCTGACAACATTCGCAGCCGCTTGACCGACTCGGTGGAGACCGCCCTGCGGCAGGGGCAGGGCACGCTGCTGGCGCTCGTCCAGCGAGAGGGGGGCGACTGGCAGGAAACGGTGTACTCCGAGAAGAATGCTTGTGTGCCGTGCGGGCTGAGCTTCGAAACGCTGACGCCCCGCCATTTTTCGTTCAACAGCCCCTACGGCGCCTGCCCCACGTGCCACGGGCTCGGGACGATGATGGTGTTCGACGAGGATCTGATCGTCCCGGACCCCGACAAGTCGATCGAGGAAGGGGCGATTCGCCCTTGGCGGAGCGGTGGGCGGCGCTCGGTGATCTACTACAGCGGGCTTCTCCGCGCCGTCGCGCGGCACATGGGATTTAACCTCTCCACGCCCTATCGCGACCTGCCTGCGCAGGTTCGAAAGATCCTGATGTATGGCTCCGGCGATGAAGAGATGGAATTTGGCTTCTGGCGCGGCGGCGCCTGGCACACCTATCGCAAGCCGTTCGAGGGCGTGATCCCGAACCTGCAGCGCCGCTACGAAGAGACCGACAGCGACTACATGAAACAGAAGCTCGCCGGCTTTATGAGCCGCCAGCCCTGCTCCGCCTGCAAGGGGGCCCGGCTCCGCCCCGAGTCGCTCGCGTGCCTCGTCGGCGGAAAATCGATCCTCGATGTCACCCGGCTCTCCATCCGACGCGCCGCAGAATTCTTCGACAATCTTCCCCTTACCGAGCAGGAGCGCCGAATTGCTAAGGACGTGATCAAGGAAATCCGGCGCCGTCTCCAGTTCATGATCGACGTCGGCCTCGATTACCTGACGCTCGACCGCGAGAGCGGAACCTTGTCCGGCGGGGAGGCGCAGCGGATCCGGCTGGCGACGCAGATCGGCGCTGGCCTCGTCGGCGTGCTCTATGTGCTCGACGAGCCGAGCATCGGCCTGCATCAGCGCGACAACGAAAAGCTCATCCGCACGCTGAAAAGCCTCCGCGACCTCGGCAACACGGTGGTTGTCGTCGAACACGACGAGCAGACAATCCGCGAGGCCGATTACGTGATCGACCTGGGGCCCGGCGCTGGGCGCAACGGCGGGCACGTTGTGTTTCAGGGCCCAGTCCAGGACTTGCTGAATTTCCGACGGTCGCTGACCGCGCGTTATTTGACGGGCGAATTGGCCGTCGACGTGCCCGCCGTGCGCACGCCGCCCAACAAGGGCTGGCTGACCATTCTCGGCGCTCGTGAGAACAATTTGAAAAACATCGATGTCCGCATTCCCCTCGGATGCCTCGTTTGCGTCACCGGCGTGTCCGGCAGCGGCAAAAGCACGCTGGTAGACGACATCCTTCGGCGCGCGCTTTTCCGCCATTTCTACGGCAGCCGCGAACGGCCCGGCCAGCACAGGGCGATCAAAGGGCTGGACCAGATCGACAAAGTGATTGTGATCGACCAGTCGCCGATCGGGCGCACGCCCCGGAGCAACCCCGCCACGTACACTGGCGCCTTCGATCCGATCCGGGACCTCTTCGCGAAGCTGCCTGCCTCGAAGGTTCGGGGATTCGACAAAGGCCGGTTCAGCTTCAACGTCAAGGGCGGTCGCTGCGAGACCTGCAAGGGCGACGGCATCCTGAAAATCGAGATGCACTTCCTGCCGGACGTCCACGTGCCGTGCGAACAGTGCGGAGGCCGCCGCTACAACCGTGAGACGCTCGAGGTCAAATACAACGGCAAGAGCATCGCCGACGTCCTCGAGATGACCATCGACGAGGCCCTCGAATTTTTCAAAAACATCCCCGCCATTTCTCGAAAACTTCGGACCCTTTCGGAGGTCGGGCTCGGCTACTTGCAGGTAGGGCAACCGGCCACGACCCTCTCTGGCGGCGAGGCCCAGCGGGTCAAATTGTCGGCTGAGCTGAGCAGGACAGACACTGGCCGCACGCTTTATCTCCTCGACGAGCCCACCACCGGCCTGCATTTCGCCGACGTCCACCGCCTGATCCAGGTGTTGCAGCGCCTGCGCGACGCGGGCAACACCCTCGTCGTCATCGAGCACAACCTCGACGTCATCAAAACCGCGGACTACATCATCGACCTCGGCCCTGAGGGCGGCGAAGCGGGCGGCCGAGTGGTGGCCTGTGGCACGCCGGAAGAAATTGCTCAAAATTCGGAATCTCACACCGGCCGATATCTGAAGCCGCTGCTGGCCCGCGGCGCCTCGCCGGCTGCCGAGCCGGCCCTGCTGCCCATCGCCTGAAGCGCGGCGAGACCGCCCCAGTCCTCGAGAATCGGGCCGGGCCGAAAGCTTGCGGCTTGCCCAGCGCTCGAATTGATTTTACCTAGAGAGACGTATGACGCGTCGAATCCCGATTTGGCTCCTAGGGGTCCTCGTTTTCGCTGCAGCCCTCGCCGCGGCAGAGACGCCGGGTCGATTCGAGCGCGATCCCAACTGGGTCGCGGGACAGGCCGCGTTGCGCGATGGATTTTACGATATCGCACGCCAGAAATTTGAGGCCTTCACTGAAAACGCATTCTTCAAGAGCACCAAGGCCATTGGCACGCTGTACACCGCCCAGGCGCTGTTTGGCCTCGGCCGCCACGAGGAGGTGATCCGCCTGTTGAATTCGCGGCGCGACTGGGCGGCGCGCGCCAACCTCGAGGGTTCCTTCGTCTTCTGGACGGCCCGGTCCCAGTTCGAGCTTGGCCGATACGACGAGGTCGTCCGAACCCTCGAGCGGTTCGAGCGAGAGCACCGGGAGGACCCGAACTTCCCCAAGGCCATCCGGTTGCGGGCGCATGCGCTCCTCAAATTAGGCGACCTCGATGGGGCGATGCGCGCGATGGCGCAATTTCAGGAGCGGTTTCCTGCCGACCCTGAGGCCGCGGCCAATCTCCTCGATTGGGCTGGAGCCCTGCTCGATGCACAAAGGGTAGAGGACGCCGAGCAGCTTCTCGCGCAGTTGGTGGAGCGATTCCCGACACACGCGGCGGCCCAAACAGCCCGTCTGTGGCTCGCGCGCCTACTGATCGACCGCGGCGCTTACGCCGAAGCGCACAGGTGGCTCGACGAGCTGACGCGGGACCGCGGTGGCGAGGCGGAGCCAAATACGCGGTCGGAGGCGTGGCTCGCCTTCGCTCGCCTTGCGCTCGCGCAGACGAACCGGGCAGCCGCGCTGGACGCGCACGAGCGCGGCGAGCGCGTCGCGGAAGATCTGACCCTGAAATTGGAGCACCGCATCGCACGCGCGCGCCTGCTGGCGGCAGCCGGCCAGCCCGACGCCGCTATTGACCTGCTGCAGGCCGCGGTCCAGTCCGCGCCTACCCATCCCGGTGTGTCGGATGCAAGATTGGCGCTGGCGGACCTGCTCCTCGAACAGCGCCGATATGAGGCCGCTCTCGACGCTTACCAGGGCTACCTGGGCGCCCACGCTGATCCTGAAGGGCAGGCGCGGGCCCAGTTAGGTCGCGCATGGGCGCTCTGGCACTTGGGGCGGTACGCGGAGGCCGCTTCCTCTTTCGAGGCGGCTTCGGCGGTCCAGCGGGATCCTGCGAGTCGTGAAACTGCCCTGATCAAGGCCGCCGATTCATATTTCGCCAACAACCAGTTTCGGCTGGCGGAGGCCGCGTACCGGCGCGCGCTCGAGATGTTCCCGGACACCGCGCATGCGCCGTCCCTCAGGCTCCAGATCGCCGAATGCCTTGCCCTGATCCGCGATTTCGACAGCGCGGTCGATGCTCTGCAGGTAGTGTTGGACCGCCACCCGGAGCACCCGATGGCCCTGCGCGCCGCGCTCCGACTCGCAGCGATCCGGGAACAGCAGGGGAGGTGGAACGATGCCATCGCGCTGTACGATCGGCTCATCGCTACGGCCACCAACGCGGAAGACCGGGTCGATGCGATCGTGCGGTCCGGGTTGGCACGTTATCGCTCCGGCGATTTTCAGGGCGCGCTCGACCGATTCGAGCGCGCGGTGCGAGAACAGCCCAACACCCCCGCGGCGGAGCAGGCATTCCATCTCCGCGCGCGCGCGCTGCATATGCTCGGGCAGACCCGCCGCGCCGTGCAAGTGGCCCAACAGTTCCTCGAGCGGTACCCTACATCGCCCGCGGCGCCGGAGGTCCGCTTCTGGCTGGCCGAACAACAGTTCAACGCCGGGGCCTATCTCGTCGCCGAAACCAATTTCCTGTCCATCGCGCGCGACTATCCGCTGAGCGAATGGGCGGATGACGCGCAATACTGGGCGGGCCGAGCCGCGATGGCGAAATCCGAATTCCGCCGCGCCATCGGCATCCTCAATGAACTGATTCGCACCTATACCAATAGTCCGCTCGTCCCGGACGCCCGATTCGCCCAGGGCGATGCGCTCGCCGAATTGGGCGAGTATTCGGGAGCGCTGCTCGCGTTTGACGACATCATCCGGCGGTTTCCCAATCATCCGCTTGCCGACCGCGCTCGGGGCCGCGCCGGGGACTGCCAGTTCATGCTCGGCTCGGAGCGGGCCGAACGGTATCTGGAAGCGATTGCCAGCTACCGGTCGCTGCTCGACAATCCCTCCGCGCCGCAGGCCCTTCGGCTGCAGGCCCAATTCAAAATCGGCCGCTGCTATGAACAGATGGGCCGTAATGCCGAGGCCTTCCGCTATTACATGGACACCGTGTACGGATGGCTCACCGCGCGCGCGGAGGGGCAGTTCGTGGAGCCGGTCTGGTTCGTCCGCGCTGCCTTTGCTGCCGCGGCGATCAAGGAATCCGAACAGCAATGGGACGAGGCGGTGCGCATTTATGAGCGGGTTGTTTCCGCCGCGGGGCCGGCGGCGCAAGACGCTGAGCGTCGAATTCGGGCCATCCAACAGGCCCGGGCCGCGCAACTGAACGAAGTCCCGGCCGGGAGGGCGCATCGATGAACGTCTATCTGTTGCAGGGCGGGCCGGTATTGTGGGCGATCCTCGCCCTCAGCGCGGTGATCGTGCTGCTGATCGCCCAGCGTGCGCTTTTCGTCCACCGATCGTCCCTCCGCGGACGCGATTTCCTCGGCGGTATTATCAACAATTTGCAGCGGGGCAATGTAATGGAGGCGATAGCGCTGTGCGAGGACACACCCGGCCCCATTCCGCAAATGGCTCGTGCCGCCATTCTCGAACTCCAGCAGGGCGGCAAGCGGATCGGGCCGGTCATGCACGATGTCGGCGTCATCGAAATTGCGCGGCTGGAAAAACACCTTCCGCTCCTGCTCGCGCTGGCCCAAACCGCGCCGCTCCTCGGCCTCATAGGCACCTGCGTCGGTATGTGGGAGATGGCCGCCGCGCTGCAGGCGCAGTCGCCCCTGGTCCACGCGGGTGATCTGGGCGCTGGGCTCAGCCGCGCTCTGCTCACGACCATCGCGGGGCTGTCGGTGGGCGCGGTCGGATGGATCGGTCACGCCTTCATCGTAACCCGGGTCAATGCCGTCGTGCTCGAAATGGAGCGGGCGTACCTGGAGATCCTCCAAGCGGTCGCGCAGTTGGCCGGGGGGTCCACGGAGAGCTGATGGGACATGGCTGAATTTGTTCCTGAACGATTGCCCGTCTTTCGGCGCGTATTTGCGCCAGCCTCTCGCGCGTCTGGAGGCTGGCTCGGCGCCGCCCCTTGGGTGGACGCCACTCTGCTGGTATTTTTGGTGAT
Organism: Kiritimatiellia bacterium; assembly: GCA_025054615.1. Lineage (NCBI taxonomy): Bacteria > Pseudomonadati > Kiritimatiellota > Kiritimatiellia > Kiritimatiellia bacterium. The sequence continues at coordinate 117,979 of JANWZO010000004.1, read as the reverse complement.
CCTGTTCCAATCCTCCGTCGTCATCCGCCCCGGGATCCGCCTTGAGCTGCCAGCCGCGCCGTTCCGTGACGGGATCCGTGCGGATGCCCTCGTCGTCACCATTCCCCAGGAAGGCATGTATTTCTTTCAGGACGAACGAATGTCCCTCGATGGGCTCCAGGTCGCCCTTGCCCGCGCCGCCCGTTCCGGTACACCTCCTGGTCTGATCCTCGAAGCCGACCGTCGCATTTCTCACGGGACGCTGATGGCCGTTTACCAGCTCGCTCAAGCGGCCGGATTCCGCGAAATCGTTCTCGCCACCCGGCTGGAGGACGCCCGATGAACACAGGAGCCGCGCGGATCGCGCGAGCATGTTTCTGGCGAGGCGTGGCGGTGACCGTTGCGTTTCATGCGGCGGCGGCCGCGCTCTTCATCGCCGTATGGCCACCCATAGCGCCGGCCAAACCGAACCTGACGCCGTCTCGTCTGACCGCATGGATCGACTCCGCAGAGTCTTCAGAGCCGGATATTCAGGACGACGATCCTCGGCTGCTCTGGTCGCCGGTCCTCTTCGCGCTGCCCATTCGGCCAGGCTTCAGTCCTCGCCCTCTGAAACCGCCCGATTATTTGTCAGGGGTTCTTCCCCTCGATCGGCCGGGACCTGTTCTGGAACGCATCGATCCGGGCGCCGGGCAGCCCCCGATGACGCCACGAGCAGTTAATGAGGCGCGCAGGGCCCTCGCCGCGCACTGGCGGAAGCTGGAAGGGATCTCGGACCCGTTCCGCGACCGGGCAGCAACGGCAGGGGGGCTGTTCATCGATTGGCCGGACGGTTCACCCGGTTGGCAGAGCGGTCTGCCCCTGGACGCCCCCGAGTTAAATTCCGGCTCACGTCCATGGGAGGCGTCCGTCTCGGTCAGCGTCTCTACCGCCGGAGACGTGGTCTCGGTGTTTCTGACCCAGCCGACGCCCGACCGCGAGCGGAACGAGGCGCTGGTGCGGGCGTTTCGGCGGCTCCGCGCCGTACCCGGGCGCGAAGGCCACTTCCGGGCCACCGTTTATTACATCCCGACAGGTGGCAACGGCAACTCCTCCGCCGCGCCATGAACGCTGCCTCGCCAGAAGCTGTTGCGTTGTGGCTGCCCGCCGTTTTCGCCCTTGTGGCGATATTCGCGACGTGGATATATTTGGAATTCCGCCCGGGGTGGCCGTATCAGGCCACGCAGAAGGGACACGCCTGCCGGTGCAGAGCCTGCGGCCGCGTCTATGTCGAGCCGCGCCGCGTCCCGCTGTCGCGTTGCCCCGTGTGCGGCGAGGTGAACGAGACCCCGAGCCGCTGATCATGCTAAACAAAGAGAACAGGACCCCTAAATGAATGGCACCCGGGAACTTTTCCCATCCGCTCAAATCCGAGTGGTCAAATGGACGCCGTCCGCGCCGTCCCAACAGGTTCTGGACTTTCTAGAACGGCCCGCGATTCTTCCGGAGGCGGAGGCCGTCGCGCGCACCGTTCTCGAGGATATCCGAGCTCGTGGCGATGCTGCCATCGTAGAATACGCTGCCAAATTCGATGACCAGAAACTCGCGCCCGGCAAATTCGAGGTGACCAAAGCCGAGCGCATGGCCGCCATCGAGCGCGTGGATGCCGACTTCAAAAAGGCGGCCGGCGAAGCCCTCGCGCGCATCCAGAAATTCGCAAAAGCCGGCCTTCGGAAAGACTGGAATATTCTGAGTCCCAAGGGCGGCATTCTTGGCGAACAGTTCCAGCCATATGACCGGGTCGGCTGCTACATCCCCGGAGGGGCTGCGCCTCTTGCCTCCACCGCGCTCATGACCGTCGCGCTCGCCAAAGTGGCCGGGGTCCAGGAGGTTGTCGCCTGCACACCGCCCGAAAAATCGGGCAAGGTCAACCCCTTTGTCCTCTATGCCCTCGACCTCGCCGGCGCTACGGAAATCTACCGGCTCGGCGGCATCCAAGCGATCGGCGCGATGGCGTTCGGCACCAAATCCATCCCCAAGGTCCAAAAAATCGTCGGCCCTGGCGGCCCCTATGTGACGGCCGCCAAGCGCTTAGTCTACGGCTATGTCGATCTCGACATGGTGGCTGGCCCCAGCGAGGTGGCGATTCTGGCGGATGACTCCGCCGCAGCGAAGCATGTCGCCGCAGACCTGCTTGCGCAGGCCGAACACGGCACCGGCCATGAACGCGCGCTGCTCGTCACTACATCGCCACAGCTCGCCTACGCCGTGAGCGAGGAACTGCCGCGTCTCGCGGCCGAACTCGGCGCCGGGCCCGCCGTCTACAAGGTGCTCAACGAGGGCACCATGGTGGTTATTACCGACAACCTCGACATCGGCATGGACATCATCAACCAATTCGCGCCCGAACACCTCGAAATCATCTGCCGCGAGCCGCGGATGTGGCTCAAAAAGATTCGTCGTGCAGGCGCCGTTTTTATCGGTCCATGGACCCCTGAATGCGCGGGCGATTTTCTAGCTGGTCCCAGCCATGTCCTGCCGACAGGTGGAACCGCCGCGCTATTCTCCGGCCTCTCCGTCGAATCTTTCCGACGGCGCACGAGCTTCGTATCCTTCACCCGCGCCGACCTGCAGGACGTTCTCCCGCACATCGAACAGTTCTCCCGTGTTGAGCGGCTTCCCGCCCACGGGTGGTCCGCCAAGGTGCGGTTTCAGAAGTAACGGTCCGCCGAGAAACCGGATCGTTGGGAAAAGCGCTCTATGGGAATACGCGCCTCGGTTTCAAAGTTGCAGCCCTACACGCCGGGCGAGCAGCCGCGGGTGCCCGGCCTTATCAAACTCAACACGAACGAAAACCCATACCCGCCATCCCCCCGCGTCGCCGAGGCGCTCCGCCAGATTGCCGCGGAAGGCCTTCGTCTGTATCCGGACCCCCTCGCCGCCGACCTGCGCGCCGAAATCGCCCACCTTCACGGCTGTGCGCCGGAAAATGTCTTTGCGGGAAATGGCTCCGATGAAATTCTTGCGCTGTGCACTCGCGCCTTTGTGGAGCCGCAGGGCGAGATCGCGTGGTTCGACCCTTCCTATTCGCTCTATCCTGTGCTCGCCGCTATCGCGGACACGCCCGCGCGCGCGATCCCACTCACTAACGAGTTCCGCCTTCCTCCCATCGAAGTCATGGGGCTTAGGTCTGTCTCCCTAATGTTTGTCACCGTGCCTAACGCGCCAACCGGTCTGGCCTATCCCCGGCCCGAGATTGAGGCCATCTGCCGAGCCGTTCCGGGCGTAGTCGTTCTCGACGAGGCCTATGTCGATTTCGCGCCCGAATCGTTCGCGGATCTCGCCCTGCGGCTTCCCAACGTGCTCGTTACCCGCTCGTTCTCGAAATCCTATTCGCTCGCGGGCCTGCGCCTCGGATACGCGATTGGACCTCGCCCGCTGATCGAGGCCCTCTTCAAGATCAAGGATTCTTACAATATCGACGCCATTGCCCAGCGCCTCGGCATTGAGGCCGTCCGCGACCAGGCGTGGATGCGCGCTAACGCCGACCGGATCATCGCCACACGCGGGCGAGTGGCCGACGCGCTCGCTGCCCTCGGATGGAAGGTTCTGCCCTCTGCGGCCAATTTCCTCTTCGCACGGCCGCCCGGTGGCGACGCGGCCGGAATATTCGCTAAACTTCGCGCCCGAAATATCCTGGTCCGCCACTTTCCCGGGCCGCGCACCGGCGAGTACCTGCGCATCACTATCGGAACCGACGAACAGATGGACGCGCTCCTCGCCGCGCTCCGCGCGTGACCGGCCGGGACTACGCTCGACCCCCGCGTGCAGTTGCAGTGGCGGCGGCCCTTTGAGTCGCCTTCGCTTCCTACGACGAGAATTTGCCCCTTTTGTACACTGGAAGGAAGAGATTGGGGATCGTTTTTACAGACGATGGAAACGGCTTAGCCGGTTTTTTACAAAGGATGGAAATTGAGGGCCTTTTGCGCGCTGGGTAGGCCAGGATTCCGCAGCGGTCAGAGCGATGGACTACACGCGGAAGTATATCTGCATGAAGCCACAGGCCTTTGAGCTTGGCTTGTGGATCGGCTAAAGTGCCGCGATTGTGGCTGAAACATCCACAGCGCCTGTACCCGCCGGATATCGCGAGGTGGTCCGGATCGCGATGCCGCTGATTATCAGCACAGCGTCCTTCTCCGCGATGCAGTTCATCGATCGCGTGTTTCTCGCGCAATACAGCTCGGCCGCGATCCAGGCGGCGCTGCCGGCCGGCTTGCTGGCATTCACGCTGTGCTCGGGGTTTATGGCGCTGGCGGGCTACACCAACACCTTGGTCGCCCATTATTACGGAGCGGGCGACCGTCCGGCGTGTGCGCGGGCGACCGCGCAGGGCCTCTGGGCGTCGCTACTTTCGTGGCCGCTGATTTTGGCGCTGATTCCAGCCGGACATGCCCTGCTGCGATGGGCGGATCACGGCCCCGAGGTTGTTGCACTGGAGCTGGAGTATTTCACGATCCTGATGGCGGGCGGCGTGAGCATTCCCTTCGGCGCGGCGATCAGCGGTTTTTTTACGGGCCGCGGAGACACGCTCACCAACATGTACGCGCAGGTCGCGGGAAATGCGGTGAATATTGTGCTGGATTACGCGCTGATCTTCGGGCGATGGGGCTTCCCGGAGATGGGAATCCGCGGCGCGGCAATTGCAACGGTGATAGCAGGCTTTGTGCCTTCGATCGTGCTCGGTGCCGCGTATTTGTCCCGGCGACTGGACGCAGAATTTCACACGCGGCGGGAATGGCGACCAGACCGCGCCCTTTTTGCCAAACTGATCCGATTTGGCGCTCCGGCAGGTGTGCAGATGGTGCTCGATGTGGCGTCCTTCTCAATTTTCGTTCTCCTAACCGGACGGCTCGGGCCGCTGTCGCTTGCGGCGAGCAACATCGCGCTGAGCATCAACACGCTTGCGTTCATGCCGCTGCTGGGCATCAGCATCGCTGCATCGACACTCGTGGGACAATATCAGGGTCGCGGACGTTCGGACCTCGCGGAGAAAGCGGGTTGGACATCGCTCAAGGTAGGATTGATGTACATGGCGGTGATAGGCGCGACCTATGTGGCGTTTCCACGGGAGTATTTCTGGCTGTTTTCAGAACGTGGTGGCGGAGGCTTTACCCTCGAGGAATTGCTGACGGTCGGGCGGCCGCTGCTGATCCTGATGGCGATGTGGGGTTTGTTGGATGCGGTCAATATCATCTTGTCCGGGGCGCTGAAGGGGGCGGGCGACACGCGGTTTGTGATGTGGTATTCCGTGGCGATGGCCTGGTGCCTCTTTGTCCCCGGCACATGGTTCGTCATTGAGGTGCTGGGTGGCGGCATTCTGGGGGCGTGGGCATTTCTGGCGGCGGTGATCGCAGTGCTGTCGGTAGGGTTTTATCTGCGTTTTGCGCGTGGGACCTGGAGAAACATTGTTGTGGTGGACCGGCAAATGCCCCTCCCGCCGGTGAATATCGGACAGGATGCGCGCGTGATTTCCGATTAAGGTCGGCGGCTTGGCGAATGACGGGGATTGGGCCGGGCTCGCGTTTTTTGGCATGTCGGCCCAAAACCGAAGTTGCACAGCGTTCGCGTTGTGCTCTAAGGTTCGCGATAGGGCCCGGGTGGTGAAATGGCAGACACAAGGGACTTAAAATCCCTTGGCCGAAAGGCCGTGCGGGTTCGAGTCCCGCCCCGGGCACTCTTCAAGGATTAGTCTTGAATTTTTTTCGGGAAGCGGGCCCCAAAAAGGTCCAGGCGTGCCGAATCAATCGCCGCCGCGCAGAATCCATGGCGCTAAAATCGGCCCAAACGGGACGCGCCCGTTCAGACGACAGTCACGCCTTTGCGCTTGAGTTCCGCGTCGATCTCCGCCTCGGCCGCGGCCCAGTGTTCGGCCGGGTCGCCTTGGAAGCCGTGCCGTTCCGCGCGGAAGTAGGCGGCCTGCTCGATCATTCGGCGACGCTCTTCAGCAGTGATGATCACCGGCTTGGTCGGGGCCGGAGCAGCTTTCGCCGGCGCGGGTTGCGAGGGCGGCGTGGCCGGAGCTGCTGGTTTAGCCTCGGGCACCGGAGCCGTTGCCGGCGCAGCCGGCTTAGAAACTGGCTGCGGTGCGGCCGCAGCTACGGGTTCGGGTTTTTTCGGGGCAACCGGCTCCGACTTAGCCACTTGTGCAGCCTTGGGAGCGGCGGGAGCCTCCGCTTTCGGGGGTACAGGCGCCTCCGTTTTGGCCGGAGCGGGAGGCTCAGCTTTGGCGGCCGCGGGCGCCTCCGTCTTCGCAGGGGCTGGTGCCGGTGGTTCCGTCTTTGCAGGAGCTGGTTTTTTGGCGGCTGATTCGGGTTTGGCCGCAGGTTTGGCGGCTTCGGCCTTTGGCGCCGCGGATGCGACCGCTGTCTTGACTGCCGCGGGGGCCGACTCGCCCTTTGACTCGGCGGCGGCCGCGGCCGCCGCGACCGCTCGGGCGGACGGAACCTTCGCCGCCTTCTTTGCCGAGGCCGACTTTTTCTTCGGTGTTTCAGCCATGGAAATTTCTCCTTATCTCAACGCGATACAACGCGTTTGGAATCGATAAACCGCGCACTATAGAGGCAAGGTGCGCGTTTGCAACCGTTTTAGTGTTCATTTTTTCTTTGAACGGTCTTCCAGGAGCGACACGATAACAGCTTTTTTAGGATTTCAGATAAGGGATGGACGGATGAGCGACCAACTTAGCGCGGATGGGAGCGGAAGCGGGGCGAAGCAGGAGAGCCTTGAGGCCTCGTTGTCGGCGTGGGTTCGAGCGAGATTCCGGGAGATGTTTCCCGGTGTGGATTTCGGTGGCGTGGCGCTGGACGTGCTGCCGACGGCGGAGGAGTCGTTTGGAGATTATCAGTGCAATGCGGCGATGGCGGCGGGCAAACGGCTGCGAATGTCGCCGCGCGACGTGGCAGGGCGTCTGCTGGCCGGCGCTGCGCTGCCGCCGGACGTCGCTCGGGCGGAGGTGGCGGGGCCCGGCTTCATCAATTTTTTCCTCGACGATGGCGCCCTTGCCCGGCGCCTCGAACGGATGCAGATGGATCCAAGGTTGCATGTGCCGATGTTAGGCGAAGGGCGCACGATCGTGATTGATTATTCCAGTCCGAACGTCGCCAAGCCGATGCACATCGGCCATATCCGCTCCACCGTGATCGGGAACGCCATCGATCGCCTGCATCGTTATCTCGGCTACCGCGTGATTGCGGACAATCATTTGGGCGACTGGGGCACGCAATTCGGGCTGTTGATCCTTGGCTACCGCCATTTTGCGGACCCCGCGGCACTGGAGGCGGACCCGATCGACGAGCTGGAGCGAATTTACGTGAAAAGCTATGAGCGTTCGCAGCAGGACGAGGCCTGGCTGAACGCGGCTCGAGCGGAGCTAGTGAAGCTGCAGCAGGGCGATCCCGAAAATCGCGCCCTGTGGAGCCGGTTCGTTGAGCTGAGCGTGCGGGAATTCGACACCATCTACCGACGCCTCGGCGTGCAGTTCGATTTGTATCGCGGCGAGAGCTGGTACAACGACCGGATCCCCTCACTAATCGAAATGCTGCTTGCCCGCGGGATTGCGGAAGAGAGCGAGGGCGCGTTGGTCGTCCGGCTGGAGGAGGAAAAACTGCCCGTATGCATCGTACGCAAGAGCGACGGCGGTTATAACTATGCAACGACGGACATCGCGACGATTCTAAGCCGCGTCGAAGAGTTTGCGCCGGATGCAATCATCTATGTGACGGACGAGCGGCAGCAGCTGCACTTCAAACAGGTGTTCGCTGTCGCGCGCCGGCTCGGGGTGCAGACACCGCTGATCCACGTGTGGTTTGGCCTGATGCGTTTGCCGGAGGGTACGTTTTCCACGCGACAGGGAAACGTGATCAAGCTGGAGCGGCTCCTGGATGAGGCGGAGTCGCGCGCACTTGCGATCGTACGCGAGAGCAGCCCTGAGATGCCGCCGGAGGCGCAGCGCGAGGTTGCGCGGGCCGTCGGGATTGGCGCGGTGAAATACGCCGACCTAAGCCAAAACCCGCAAAGCCTCGTGACCTTCACGTGGGACAAGGCGCTCGCATTGGATGGCAATTCCGCTCCGTATTTGCAGTATGCCCACGCGCGGATCGCGAGTGTCCGCGATAAATACGCCGATCAGTTTCCGCGCGGGAATTACCTCGGGACCCCGATCGTCCTCGGGGAGGAGACGGAAAAGCGTCTGGCGCGGAGACTCATCCGCTTTCCGGATGTCGTGGTGCGGGCGGCTGCCACATATCGGCCCAACTTATTGTGCGAATACCTCTTCGACCTGGCGCAGGTGTACAGCACGTTCTACCAGACCGTTCCGTTCCTGAAGGCGCCGGAGGGCGTCCGGGAGAGCCGAGTGCGTTTATGCGACCTGACGGCGCGGATCTTGAAGCAGGGCCTGGATCTCCTCGGGATTGAGGCGCCGGAGCGCATCTGAAAATTCTGTATAGCCGGTGGGCGCGCCGCTGGCAAAGGCTTGCCCTGGATCACGTCCGGGATTGAAATTTTCCGGCGCGTCGCCACTCTAGCCCTTCGCACGGGGCTGCTATGTCGAACAGCGTCGAGATTTGCAATGTGACCAAGCGATTCGGCGACTTCGTCGCCGTGGATCGCGTTTCGCTACGGATCGAGAAGGGCGAATTCTTCTCGCTGCTCGGCCCGAGCGGTTGCGGCAAGACCACCTTGTTGCGGATGATCGGTGGTTTTGAATTTCCAACGGAGGGGACAATCCGCATCGGAGACCGCGACGTGACCCGCCTGCCTCCTTACAAGCGGCCGGTCAACATGGTGTTCCAATCGTACGCCCTCTTTCCGCACCTGAATGTGCTGGAAAACGTGATGTTCGGGCTCCGCTACAAAGGATTGACGGATTCCGCCGCGAGAAAGAAGGCACAAGAATGCCTGGCGCTGGTCCGTCTCGAAGGATTTGAGCGCCGATCGCCGTCGCAGTTGAGCGGGGGGCAGCGGCAGCGCGTCGCGCTAGCCCGCGCGCTGGCGATGGAGCCGGAGGTGCTGCTGCTCGATGAGCCGCTCGCGGCGCTGGACCAGAAATTGCGCAAAGAGGTCCAGCTTGAACTGAAAAATCTTCAGAAGTCGCTTGGGCTGACCTTCGTGTTCGTGACGCACGACCAGGAGGAAGCGCTTACGATGAGCGACCGCATCGCGGTGATGAATCAGGGGCGTGTCGAACAAATTGACGCGTCGCATCAGGTCTTTGAGTATCCGAAGACGGAATTCGTTGCACAGTTCATGGGCGCGCCAAATTTCTTTACGGGCGTCGTCAAATCGATCGCGGAAGGGCTGATGTTCATTGGCGCGAGAACCGATTCGGACATCCGGGTGAAGACGAATTCTGACGCGTGGCGTCCGAACGACACGGTGCGGTTCGTCGTGCGGCCCGAAAAGCTGGACCTCCGGACGAAATCAGGGACAGCGGATGGCGAGGTCAGCATCGAGGTGACCATCGAGGACCGCGTTTATCAAGGGGTGAACACGGTGTGGATCGTCCGCGACGACCAGGGCGAGCGCTACATCATTTATGAGCAAAACGATCGCCCCTTTCAGGAGAGCAGCCGCTTCCGCGTGGGCGGACGCGCATTCATGAGTTGGAATCCGCGAGACACCGTGGTGCTGCAGAAGGCGGAGTCGCCGGCGTTGAGCGCGTGTCAGGCAGCCGCAAATCCGCAGCAGGGCGCCCCTGTACCGGCGGCGACATCGGCGAAGTAGGTTCGTCCGCGCATGCACTCCGCCCACGAAGACAAAAGATCGCCGTACCTGCTGATCGCGCCGGCGTGGTTGTTTCTCGGAATATTTTTCCTGCTGCCCCTCGCGGTGATGTTTGTCGTCAGCTTCGGGATGCGCGGTACCTATGGCGGGCTCAAGCCGATCGACGACCTGGGCGCCTACCTTCTCTCCGGCGAGTTTCTCCACAATTACATTCGGTCGCTCGATCCGCTCTACTGGCCGATTTACTGGCGCTCGTTCTGGATGGCGGTTGTGACGACGGTGTTGTGTCTTCTGATCAGCTATCCCATCGCCTATTACATCGCGATCGTCGCGCCGCCGCGCTGGAAGAACGTCCTTCTGGCGCTCGTCGTCATCCCGTTCTGGACCAGTTTCCTGATTCGCACCTATGCGTGGATGCTGATCCTCCGCACGGAAGGCCTCGTGAACAACCTCCTGCTCGGCGCTGGGTTGATTTCCGAGCCGCTTGACCTGCTCTACAACGAGTTTGCGGTGATGGTCGGGCTGGTCTACGGGGAACTCCCCTTCATGATTCTCCCGCTGTATGCCTCGCTGGAGAAGCTCGACCTGACGCTGCTGGAGGCGTCCAGCGACCTCGGCGCGAACCATGTATCCACCTTCTGGCGCGTCACAGTGCCGCTGACGATGCCCGGGATCGTTGCGGGGACAGTCCTCGTGTTCATTCCGAGCATTGGGCAATTTGTGGTGTCCGACCTGCTTGGCGGCGCGAAGAGCATGCTGGTCGGGAATCTGATTCAGAACCAGTTTGCTATTGCCCGGAACCGGCCGTTTGGCGCGGCGATCGCGTTTGAGCTGATGGCCGTGGTGCTTCTGATGCTCTTCGCCTACGCGTGGTGGTCGAAACGCAAGGGTCAGGAGGCATTGTGGTGAGCAGAGGCGCGCAAACACGGGCCGCCGACTGCAAGTGGGCAAACCCACGGGAGCCGGAAATGCAGGCGGCTGCACCGTTTGCGTGGGAGCGCGTGCTGCTGGGCCTGCATTCAGCCCTCGTATACGTGTTTTTGTATGCGCCAATTTTGATTCTGATCGTGTTTTCCTTCAACGCAGGCCGGCAGACGGCGCGCTGGGAGGGTTTCACACTCCAGTGGTATGTCCGGCTGGGGGAGAACCAGCAGATTCTCGCCGCGCTGAAGAACAGCCTGATCGTCGCAAGCGCGGCTACGGTTGTGTCGACCATTTTCGGGACGCTTGCAGCCCTGGCCCTGAGCCGGTACTCGTTTCGAGGCAAACACGCCACGCAAGCGGCTCTCTTCCTGCCCATCATTATTCCCGAAATCGTCTTCGGCGCGGCGCTGGTGACCTTTTTCGGGGCGATCCAATTTCGGTTGAGCATCTGGACCGTCATCATCTCGCACATTGCATTCAGCATCTCGTATGTCGCGATCGTCGTCCGCGCGCGCCTGGCGGGGTTTGACCGTTCGCTTGAGGAAGCAGCGATGGACCTCGGTGCGGGGCCCGTCCAAACCTTTTTGCGGGTCACGCTGCCGCTGATCCTGCCGGGTATCATCGCCGGGGCCCTGCTCGTGTTCACCATTTCCATCGATGACTACGTCGTCAGCTCCTTCGTCGCGGGCGTCGGGGCCACCACGTTACCCTTGCAGATTTATTCGATGATCAAGGTCGGTGTGACGCCGGAGGTGAATGCGGTGAGTGCATTGCTCCTCGGCGCAACGATTGTTATGATCATCCTATCTCAACGACTCCAACGGGATCCGTCGAAAGAAGGAGGAACGAGATGATAAGGCGGTCGATCGTTCGGGCAGTGTTGATGGCGGGAGCGCTGGCGTTGGCGTCCGGGTGCGGCGGGCGCGGCGGAAATGTCCTCAACATCTTTATCTGGTCGGAATACCTGCCCGATGAAATCATTCAGGAGTTTGAGAAGCGCACGGGAGTCCGCGTGCGGTACGACACCTACGACTCTAACGAAGCGCTGCTCGAAAAGCTCCAGTCCGGCGTGGCCGACTACGACCTGGTCGTGCCCTCCGACTACATGGTCCAGATCATGATCGCGGAGGGACTGTTGAAGGAAATCGACAAAAGCCGAATCTCAACGTGGAGCCATCTCGACGCCAAATTCCTGAATAAACCGTTCGATCCCGACAACCGCTATTCGATGCCGTATTTCTGGGGCACCACCGGCATCGGCTACAACAAGCAGAAATTCCCCGAGGGCGTCCACTCGTGGGCCGCCCTGTTCGATGAGGCTAACGCGGGTCGCATCCTGATGCTCGACGACGTCCGTGAGGTATTCGCCGTCGCATTGAAGTATCTGGGCCGTTCAGCGAATGAAACGGATCCGGATGCCCTCCGCCAGGCGGCAGATCTCCTTAAGCGCCAGAAACGCCTGGTAAAGACCTATAACAGCGGCGACTTCCATAACATCCTGGCCGCCGGTGATGTGGATCTCGCCCACGGGTACAATGGCCAGCTCGCCAGCGTCGTTGCCGCCCAGCCGGACCGGCTCGGATACGCCGTGCCAGTCGAGGGCGCGGTGATTTGGATGGACAGCCTCTGCATCCCGAAGAAGGCGCGCAACGTCGAGAACGCGCATGCCTTTATGTCGTTCGTCATGGAACCGGAAATCAACGCCCGGATTGTCAACGCGGTCCGTTACGCCAGCGCGAACAAATCTGCAAAGAAATGGATCGATCCGGCAATTCTCGCGGATGAAGCCGTCTATCCGCCGGAGGAAATTATCGACCGCTGCGAATTCCTTCGCGATGTCGGGGACGCGGCGGTCCTCTACGACCAGCTTTGGACAGAAATTAAAGCGCAGTAACCCACGCCTCCTGCCAAAGCCGCGCCGCCTTCCCCGATTCGGCTTGGTAATCCGGCGATTCGGGAGTATCTTTATATGAGCGCTGGAGGGCGCGATGATGGTCGAAACCAACCAGAGCGGTCCGGACCGCAGCGGTGCCGGACTGTTGGAGCCCGCGCCGGCCGGCGGTCCGACAGCCGGAGGGGCCCCGTCGAAAGCGGAGCTCGTCTACCGCAAATCGTCCGAATATTTGCATCTCATTTGCGGCAGCGACTTTTCGCCCGACGAGAAACAAAACATCCTCCGCAAGACGCTCGAAAACTTTGACGACTATTTCAATCGCGGATTCCTTCACTACAGAAAGTCCGTAGCGGAGGCGGAAGATTTCGCTGCCATCGAATGGACCGGCCAAGGCTCGATCATCGAGGACCTCATGGGCCGCAAGTTCATCGACTGCCTCGGCGGATTCGGCGTCTACAACATGGGCATCCGCCACCCGAAAATCGTCCAAGCGGTCCGTGCCCAATTGGAACGCATGCCGCTCAGTTCCCAGGAGCTACTCGATCCGCTGCGTGGATACCTGGCCGAGCTACTTGGTGAACTGGCACCCGGCGACATCCAGGATTGCTTCTTCATCAACAACGGCACCGACGCCGTCGAGGGCGCGCTGAAGCTCGCGCGGCTCTACACCAAGAAACCAGGCTTTATTGCGGCGACCGGCGGATTCCACGGAAAATCTATGGGGTCGCTCTCGGTCATGGGCAAGGCGGTCTATCGCAAACCGTTTGCCCCTCTGCTGGAGGACGTCTTTTTCGTGGACTATGGCGATATCCGGGATCTCGAGCGGGAGCTGCGCAAACTCGAAGCGTTGGGTGAGGAAATTGCAGCGATCATCCTCGAGCCGGTACAGGGAGAGGCCGGCGCGATCGCCCCGCCCGACGATTACCTGCCCCGCGTGCGCGAGCTCTGCGACCACTACAAAATTCTGCTGATCCTCGACGAAGTGCAGACCGGCATGGGCCGCTGCGGCCGGAATTTCGCCTGTGAATTGTGGAACGTGGTGCCGGATATCCTATGCCTCGGCAAGGCGCTCGGCGGCGGGGTTATGCCGCTTAGCGCCTTTATGAGCACGCCCAAAATTTGGAAGGTTCTGGAGGATAATCCGTTCCTGCACAGCTCGACATTTGGCGGCAACCCGCTCGCGTGCGCCGCCGGAATCGCCGCCATCAATGTGATGCTCGAGGAGGATCTCCCCCGCCAGGCGGCAGAAAAGGGAGAATTCCTCATGAAACGGCTCCGCGCTCTCCATGCCCTTTACCCCGACATCATTCGCTCCATCAACGGCAAGGGACTCCTGCTCGGCATCGAGTTTCACGACAAGAACGTGGGCTACAAAGTGGCCGCCGGGCTGTTCAAACGCGGCGTTCTCGTTGCCGGCACCCTGCTCGGGGCGCGGACCATCCGCATCGAGCCGGCCCTGAACATCAGCTACGACCTGCTCGAAAAAATGCTCGCCCGGCTCCACGAGACGCTCGAAGAACTCGACAAAACACTCGACGCAAAATCGCGCGAGAAGGCGATGAAGGAATCCCGATCCTCCGCCACGCCCGGACCCTCGGCATAACGTGGTGTCGTCCGATTCGGCCCGAATTCGAGCAGCAGAGCCTTTGCGCCGAACTCGCAGGGCCGAAATTCCGCTCGCCGCTTAGTGCTGCGGATCAACCTCGTGAGCGTTGGTTGTACTGTGCCGGGCAGCTCGACGAACGCTCAAGATCCGCCCACCGGCGTGAACATTTTCGCCCTCGTCGGCGTCTGATGCGCTATCGTGAAGGACGTGCGGAATTTTGTGGGAATGTGCTTCGTGTGCCTGGGAGTCACGGGTTGCTCGGCAAACCCGGAGGCGGTGTTGCCTGCGAGTCCGGCCGTGGTTCGAACACTGCGCGACGTGGTCGGTGCGCCCGCTCGCGTTGTGTGGGTTCAGGACCGCGGGTCAGGCGAGGACCTCCACCAGTCTGGACGCCAACATGCGCTCATGGCGTTCGATACCGAGACCGGGCGGATTTGCGAACTCGTGCCGGCGATCGATCAGATCAACAAACCTTTGATCGCGCCGGGCGGAGACTACGTCGTCTTCAGCCGTCGCCGCGACGACTCGATCCATCGCGTTGCATGGACTGGCGGCGCGCCGGTTCGGATCGGCGCTGGCTTCGCACTCGCGGTCTGGCGGGATCCCCGCACGGGCGTCGACTGGCTGTACGCCGCCGTGGACCGATCGCGCAACGAAGATGCGCCCTATCGTCGAATCGTCCGACATCCCGTCGGTGATCCCTCCCGCGTCGAAGAGGTTTGGAACGGCGGTGACGTCAGCCTGGACAGCGTACACATCTCGCGAGATGGAACCCGGATCGGCGGAATGTTCCCGTGGCCGCGGGGCATGATCATCAACGCCGCAAACCGGCGCGCCGAAATGATGGGGCGAGGTTGCTGGACTTCGCTGGCGCCGGACAACAGTTACATCCTATGGATCTTTGACGGCGCGCACCGAAATCTGTTCCTGCACAGTCCGGACGGGCGGATGCGCTGGCGCGTGCCGATCAACACCATTCCGAACGGCGCAGGCCGGAAGATGTATCACCCGCGCTGGAGTAACCATGTGCGCTTCCTCGTCGCCACCGGCCCCTACAACACTGAAGGCGGCCGCCTAAGCGTCCGAGGGGGCGCCCAGCATGTCGAGGTTTGGGTTGGACGCTTCGATGAACGCCTTTCCTCAATCGAGGCGTGGGCGCGAGTGACTGAAAACGAAGTCGGCGATTACGCGCCCGATCTCTGGGTTGCGGGCGGAGAGACCAGCGAAGTGCCCTCCACCGTGTTCGCGCCCTCGTCTCGTGAGATCGTGCAGCCAGAGCTAGACACAAGATGGCCCGGGACGGAGGAGGGGCTCGTCTTCGTCTGGTCACATGCCAACGTCCGGAACGAGGTCGCCGACGGCCGGGGCGGGCGCACAGAGTGCACGGTGGAGCCACTCCGCGGTGCGCGTTGGTCGCCATTCCACGGAATGGACATCCGAAAAGGGTCGTTCGTGGCTCCCAACGCGGGGCCGCGAATCGTCGAGGCGTGCAGGCGCTCCAATGAACTGACGATTGAGGCAACCCTTCTGCCGAGATCGGCGGCCTTGACTGGACCAGCGCGCATCATTGCGCTGTCGAAGCGGATCGGCGAGGCCAATTTCATGCTTGGCCAAGAACGAGATCGATTGGTCTTGCGGCTTCGGACTCCCGAAACGGGAAGCGACGGGACGGCGAATGACTCTCAAACGGATCTTGGCCGCATCGAGCCGGGCAGGAGAATCCACGTCATCGTCAGCTATCAGGACGGCGAACTCGCGGCATATCTCGACGGCCGACCCTACAAGGTTCCGCAGCGGATTCGAGGGAGTTTCGATACATGGGACATCATGGATCTCCGCTTTGGCGATGAATCGTCCCACGATCGGACGTGGGACGGCGAAATCGACGGCGTCGCGATCTGGAGCCGATTCGTCGGCCCGGAGGAGGCCACGCGCCGATTTGAGCTCAATCGAATCCGCACTGCGGGTCGACTGGAGCCTAGGACGCTCGAATTCCGCGCGCGCCTCGTGGAGGCGACGCCGGTTCCGGACCCCCGAGAAATTGCACCCTACCGGCGTGCGCTCGCGCTTTGCGAGTATGAATTGGACGCCGCCGAGTCACCGGTGGACGGATCCCAGCGCATTCACGTTTACCACTGGGTCATCCTAGACGCCGCAGTCGTTCCGGACGCCATCCCGCAAAAAGGCGAGCCCGTGGTCTTGCGCGTGCAACGAGTGGAGGAGAACCCGCCCCTAGAGTCGGAACGGCGGCTCATCGGAATCGAGTCGATCGGGCTGCCGGAATTTGTGGACGTGAGCCGGTAGCCGCACATGGTCTTCAGCTCACACCTATTCCTTTTTTATTTTCTGCCGCTCGCCCTGGGGATCTATGCCCTGACTCCGCGGCGCTTGCGCGCGCTGTCGCTGACTCTGCTGAGCTACGTGTTCTATGGCTGGGCCAATCCGCTCTTCTGCGCGCTGCTGTTGTTCTCCACCGCGGTGGACTACGCATGCGGCCGCGCGCTGGTTGGATGGCGATCCATTACTGAGATTGGCGATCTGCCCCTGCTTGAGCCAGGCGGCCCGCGCAGCCGGCGGCAGCGCGCGCTGGTCGCCGTCTCCGTGATTACGAACCTCGGCCTGCTGGGTTTTTTCAAGTACTTCAATTTTGGTGTCGATTCTCTCAACGCTGCACTTGTGGCGCTCGGTCTGGAGCCGATCGGTGCGGTCCTTGAGGTGGCCCTGCCGCTCGGCATCAGCTTTTACACGTTTCAATCGATGAGCTACACCATCGACGTCTATCGCGGCCGCGCCGCGCCGCAGCGCCACTTCATCGACTTCGCCTGCTATGTCGCGCTCTTCCCGCAGTTGGTCGCGGGCCCGATCATTCGCTACCACGAGCTTGCCGATCAGATCCGCGCCCGGACCCACACATGGGAGAAGGCTGCGCGCGGCATCGCACTGTTTTTGATCGGGTTGACGAAAAAAATTTGTCTCGCCAATCCGTGCGGCAAGGTCGCCGACACCGCCTTCTCTGCGGCGGAGCTTCATGCGCTCGATGCGTGGCTCGGCCTCGTAGCGTACGCGTTCCAAATTTATTTCGATTTCAGCGGCTATTCGGACATGGCGATCGGGCTCGGCCTGATCCTGGGCTTCACCTTTCCCAAAAATTTCGATTCTCCGTATCGATCGGAATCCATCACGGAATTCTGGCGGCGCTGGCACATTTCGCTGTCCGCGTGGCTACGCGATTACCTGTACATTCCGCTGGGCGGCAACCGGATCAGCCCGCGCCGGACGTACATCAATTTGCTCGTCGTGATGCTGCTCGGAGGACTTTGGCATGGCGCATCGTGGACTTTCGTGGTCTGGGGCGCGATACACGGTCTCCTGCTGGCAGTCGAACGCGCGCTCGGCCAGCAGCCGATCTATCGGCGGTTGCCACGCCCGCTTCGAATCGCACTCACGTTCGGACTCGTCTGCATTGCCTGGGTGTTCTTCCGGGCGGAAAGCGTCGCGCACGCCGCCGATTATCTGTGCGCCCTTGTCGGCGCCCGGTGTGCCGGCGACGCGGCATGGCTTGCGGCGGCGGTGATCCGGCACCCGGTCTACCTATCGATCGCCTCCCTGGCGGCCGCTCTGGTTTGGTATGCGCCGCAGTCGACCGAATGGACCCGCCGCCTGTCGGCGGTCAAACTTGCAGCCGCTGCCGCGTTGGGCGCGCTTTCGGTCGCCGTGATGACGGTCGAGGAATTCAACCCATTCATTTATTTCATCTTCTGATCGGAATGAAACCGACACGAGGAGAGCTGGGAGAGCGAGGGATCGGAGCGACGGAAATCGCGCCCGGAGCAGCCCGCGTCTTCGTCGTGGGAATGCTCGCGGCCTTATTCGGCGTCTCCGCCCTGGAGGTCCGTACCGCTTGGACACCAGCCATTTCGGCCTGGAGCGGACTGGGTGGCTCGCGCGGCTGGCTCGGCGTGAATGCAGCCTTGCGCGACGGTTTGCACGCGTTCGAAGACCGCTTGCGCGAGGAGGCGTGGCTGACAAAGACGCTTGTTCCGCCGCTTCAGCGGTTCAAAGCGGAGTGGCTGAAACTCGGTAACGAATCCGTTGTGCTCGGCGCCGACGGATGGCTGCACTACGCGCCCGATGTCGCCGCGCTCACAGATCGAATCCCGGCCGAGCAACTGGCGCGCGCGGCCAGCGCGATTCGAGATTTTGCCGCTTACCTCGGGGGCCGCGGGATCGACCTGATCCTTGTCCCGGTGCCGCCCAAAACCGCCTACGCCGCCACGACGCTCGCGCCCCGCGCGAGGGCGACGCCAATCCGCCGCACTGAATTTGCCGAATTCTGGCGCGCTCTAGAACGGGATCACATCCGCGTTTTTGACCCCGATTCGGCCTGGTCGAATTCCCCGCCCGAATCACTGTATCTCCGCGCGGATACCCATTGGACGTTTGAGGCGATGGAACGAGTGGCAGCCAACCTGGCAGACCGCCTTCGACAGCTCTATGGATTCGCGCCGCCTCGCTCGCAGCGATTCGAGCGGGACGAGGAAGCCATTTTCGGGATCGGCGATCTCGCGCGGATGTTGGGCGATGGCCTGCCGCCTGAATGGGGCGCTCCGCAGGATCAGCAGATTCGGCCCGTGCGGGACGGACCTTTTGCGTGGCGGCCTGTCGCTGGATCGCCGGTCTTCCTGCTCGGCGACAGTTTCAGCAACATTTATTCACAGGAGGCGCTGGGGTGGGGGACGGGTGCCGGGTTTGCGGAGCAGTTGAGTTTCCACCTCGGTTTTCCCATCGATCGAATCGTCCGGAATGATGCCGGTGCCCGTGGCACTCGCGAGCTGCTGGCGCGAGAGCTGGCCGCCGGTCGAGACCGCCTCGCCGGCGTACGGGTCGTCGTCTGGCAGTTTGCCGAACGGGAGCTTTTTCACGGGGACTGGCGGTCGGTTTCGTTTGTTCTCGGCACCCCGCGCCATACTGGATTTACACCGCCGCCCCCCAGCCCGGCCGTCTGGACGGCGACCGTGGCTGCCGTCTCTGCGATTCCCGCTCCAAAGCGGGTTCCCTATGCCGACCACATTGCCTCGATCCATCTCGTCGACGTCGCAGGCGAGGGTGCCGAGGGCGCCGAGGCGCTTGCCTATGCGTGGAGCCTGACCAACCACCATCGCGCCGCCGCGGCCCGTTTGCGGCCCGGAGACCGATTGAGATTCGCCGTCCGGAGCTGGGCCGAGATGGCGGATCAGCTTGATGGTGTGAATCGGTCCGAGTTAGATGACGATCGATTTTTTGATGCGGAGCCAGTATGGGTCGAGCCTCTTCCCTGATTCGAATTCCCGCTGCCATCATGGTCGGGGTTGCGTCGTTCGGCGAGACACGGGCCGCAGCCCAGGAAGCGAATTGTTTCGCCAGCGCTTTGGCTACGGCCGGCGGTGCGCCTGCTTTACGGGGCGAGGCGGGCTGGCTATTCCTCGCATCGGAATTGCGCTTTCTCGCGGCTGGGGAGTTCTGGGGCGATGCCGCCGCCGACGCGGGGCGAGCCGCAAACCCCGCGCACCGCGACCCGCTGGAGCCGATCGACGACTTCAATCGCCAGCTTAGGGATGTCGACATTTCGCTGCTCGTCGTGCCCGTGCCGCCAAAGGCTCTCATTTATCCTGCGATGTTGGGGTGCACGCGAGATGAAGCACGCCCCTCGCTGGAGCGGCTCCGCCGCTTCTACGGGTTGCTGCGAGAGAGGGGCGTAGACGTCTTGGACCTGACCGAGACCTTCCTCGCCCCTGAGGCGCTCGCGGAAGGCCCCCTGTATTGCCGCACGGATACACATTGGACTGGCATCGGCATCCGCCTCGCCGCCGAGCGAATCGCTGACTGGCTGCGCGCGAAGGGATTGGCGGCCGCAGAGGAAGGTGGATCAGCCTGGTCCGTCGAACCACGCGAAATCTCCATCACCGGCGACCTCGGTCGGCTCATGGGAGAGGATGCTCGGGAAATCGTCCCGGTCTGGCGCGTGGCTGGGCCCGATGGCCAGCCGCCACGTCCGGACCCGTCTAGTCCGATTCTGCTCATGGGCGACAGCCATGTTCTCGTCTTCAGCGAGGGCGGCGACTTGCATGATGTAGGTTCGGGCCTTCCCGAACAGTTGACTGCCCGGATCGGCGCACCGGTCGACGTCTTGGGCGTTCGAGGATCGGGCGCGACGACGTCGCGGATCAGCCTGATTCGGCGGATTCGGAGCGCGCCTGATTTTTATAAGGTCAAGAAGGCGATCGTGTGGTGCTTCGCAGCCCGCGAATTCACGGAAGCCGATGCGTGGCGGTTTGTTCCGCTGCCGGTCCAGTAGTTCAAACCGAGACGGGCGCCGCTAAGGCCTCACGGGCGAGGGCGCGAAGGTCGGGTCGATCCCACGGATGCTGGTGAATGAATTTCGCGCGGATGTATCCGCGGTCCACGACAAATACGCCAGGCATTTGCATGGGATCTCCGCGCGGAATTCCCATGAAGTGGCGGTCATGAATGCAGGCCTCCAGACCCCGCCGGAAAAGATCGGCACTCAACAACTCCCTCACGGTCACTCTTCGCAGTCCGAACGCTTCATAAAGCGAACGGTCAGGATCGGAAAATCGCGGCAGATCATCGAGGCCATACAATTTGAAGACCAGCTCAGCTTGCCGATCGCTGGCCATGTGAACGAGCGCAATCTGCAGCCCCGATTGCTCAAGGAACTGGCGAGCATCGCGAATATCCCCGAGCATCTGACGGCAAAATACGCAGCCGAGATGGCGAAGGAATGCGATCAGCGTTGGCTTGCTCGCCGTCATTTCAAGCAAGGAATGACGCTGCGGATCGCCTACATGCGCCATGAGAAGTTGCACCGAAGCCGGCAAAATTTCCGGAAGCCCTAACCGCGGATGTAGTTGTGTGGTCACATCAGCACATCGGAAGCCCGGCCTGAATCCTTACAAGAATCCGGATCCCGCCGCGTTCCCAGCTACAAGGTTCGCCGTTTCAAAGCATTTCCGTCGGCGAATTTGGTGGGCCGGGCGAACCTGTGCTATTCTTGATAGTTTGTGAATCCATCGACCGAAAATCGAAAGCCGTCGTCCGTGTTTTTGAGCGCCGTCATCGGGGCAGCGCTCGTCGTGGCCGGCATCGCATTGTTGAAGGTCGACGTGTCGGTTCGGGCGACGGGTCAGGTTTATTCGCCGGATGAGCGGCGGGTCTTTTCGCCGGCGGACGGCGTCCTCGCGGCGCGCCATGTGGAGCTCGGCCAGGTTGTCCGCGCCGGCGAGCCGCTCCTCGAGCTGGATCAGACGGACCTTGTGCAACGGGAAATTGAGCTCGACCGGGCGATTGCAGAGGCTGAATCGGCTCTGGCGCGACAGGATCTGGCGCTCCGCCGCCTGGAGATCCGCCCGATAGCGCTCGAGGTCGCAGCCGCGCCCGCCCGCCGGGAGCGGCTTGGGCATATCGCGGCGATTTATGCGGAGATCCACTCGAATCTGACTCGCGGGGTCGAGCAGCAGAGCGTTTCGGAATTTGAGGCACGTCGCCAGTTGATCGAGCGCCTGCGCTCGGAAATTGAGCTGGCCGAGGCGGAGGTTCTCGCCCGATGGTTGGAAGGGGGGCTGCCCGAGCTTGAACGGCGCGAGGCGGAACTAGAGCGCGACCGGCTTGCCCGCGCGCTCGCTCTGCTCAGGCGCGAGCGCGATCTCGTCGCTTCGCTGAGGGCAGCCCGCGTGATTCGCGCCCCCATCGACGGTCAAGTTGTCGCACTATTCGCGCGCCATCCCGGCATGTCGGTATCTCGGGGAATGGAGCTTGCGAAGGTGGCGCCGACAGGCGGACCGGTCCACGTCCGAGCGAGGATCCCGGAGCGGAACGTCGACCTGGTGCGCGCTGGAACGCCCGCGCTGATGGAGTCGCGGGTCTTCGACTCGTTTCTCGAGGGCCCCGTGCGGGGCTCTGTGATTCGCGTGGCGCCAGATGCGGACTCGACAGCCGCTCAACCGCTATACGAGGTCGAAATTGCCGTCGGGGATACGCCCCATCCCTTGGTGTTGGGGTCCAGCCTCGACGTTCGGCTGCAGCTCGGGCGGCGTTCGCTGTTTGAGCTGATGTGGCGAAACGCGCGCGCAGAACTGCGGGGGACGCCATGACGGCACTTCGCGATTCTAACGCGCTGCAGGCTCCGACGCTGCTGCACTACCTCCTCGAGCAGCGGCGGCGTTTTTCACGCGGTGTTACGCTCGCGATCCTCCGGTGCGTGGTCATCGCGCCCTGTCCGTGGCTCTTCCAGCTTATCATCGATGAGCACGTCAAGACCGGCTCGGCGTCGGGCGTTGCGGCGATTAGCCTGATTTTCGTGGGGCTCCTCTTCCTCCACTACGCGTTTTCTGTCGCGGGGAATTACGCGATCTCGCGGGAGCTGGCCGACCTGATCGCGGGGCTGCGGGGCGAAATCTTCAACAAGCTGCATTTCCTCAGCTTCGGCTATTTGGATCGCGAGCGGAGCGGCCGGCTGCTCGCGAAGTACACCCTCGACACGCAGAAGGTGGAAACGGCGCTCCATCAAATTCTCAACCAGTTCCTTCCCAACATTTGCTATAGCCTGAGCATTACGCTGATCCTGGTGGCGCTGCATTGGCAGCTTTCGGTGGTCGTGCTGCTGATGATCCCGATCCTGGTCCTCATCCGCTCGCTGTTCCATGCCCGCCTGAAAGAGACCAACGAGAGCAACCGGATCGCGCAGGAACGGCTTACGGGTCATGCGAGCGAGGTGATCACGGCGTTGAAGCTGGTGAGGAGCCTCGGCGAGGAGCGGCAAGTGACCGAGCGGCTCGAGGAGCACAGCGCAGCGTTCTCACGGGTCCGCGTTGAACTGTCCGCGCTGAATTCCATATTCGGGACCTTTACATATGCGTCGAGCCAGTTCCTGTCGCTACTGGTGATCGCGGGCGGCGCGTGGTTCGTCATCGACGGCTCGATGACCCTCGGGACCCTGATGGCGTTCATGGCGGGTCTGCCGATCATTACGTCGCCGGTGCAGTTATTCTCGGTCATCGGGGAGCAATATTTTGTCGGTGCCGCCAGCTATCGCAGCATCAAGGAGCTTCTGGATTCCAGCTACGTCGAGGAATGGCGCGGCACCAGAAAGCTCGGTTCCTTGCGGGGCGAGATCGAATTCGATCGGGTGACCTTCGCCTATCCCGGCGCGCACCGCCCCGTGATTCGCGACCTCTCCCTCCACATCCGGCCCGGTGAGCATATTGCGCTGGTCGGCCACTCCGGATCCGGCAAGAGCACGCTGACCTACCTGCTCCTCGGCCTCTACCGGCCCGATAGCGGCGAAATTCGCATCGATGGCGTGCCCCAATCGGAACTGGATATGCGCTGGCTCCGCAAGCAATGCGCTGTGGTCCTCCAGGAAAATCTTCTGCTCTCCGGCACCGTGGCCGAGAACATTCGGTTTGCCAAACCCGATGCGACCGATGAGGAGGTCCGCGAGGCCGCCCGTCTCGCGAACGCGAGCGAGTTCATCGAGAAAATGCCCGACGGCTACAACACCATCGTCGGCGAGCGCGGCGTGATGGTCTCCGGGGGCCAGCGGCAACGGCTCTCGATCGCCCGCGCGATCCTGCGCAATCCGCGAATCCTGATCCTCGACGAGGCCACATCGGCCCTCGATTACGAAAGTGAGCGCCTCGTTCAGGAGGCCCTCGAGCGGCTCGGCCGCGGGCGCACCGTCATCACGATCGCCCACCGGCTCAGTACCATCCGGAATGCCGACCGTATCGTTGTGCTCGACAAGGGTCGGATCATCGAGCAGGGGACCTTCGAAGAGTTGCGAAAGAAAGGGGGCTATTTCTTCGACCTCCTCACCGCCCACGCCCTCACGGCCGAAGAGGAGCCGGTCGCTTAGGCACGCGGAGGTTTACGCATGCGCGGAGGTTCGTGTATATAGTGCTTTGAGATGATTGCGTGGTCCGAACAATGGCTTCGTATCCGCCGCCGAATCCGGCTGCGCGAACCGCAGTTCGTCTCGATTGTGACCGGCGCGCCGTCGGAGCGCATTGATGCGGAATATGACGCCGGAAACCGATTGGTCCGGCTCATCATCCACACCCGATCCGCTTCGCTTTCCAGCGTGCGTCGGCGCTGGTCCGGTTGACGAACGGTCCACCGTTGCCTTTTGACTTCGCGCCATTCGACCCTACCTTGATGGGGAACTCCGATGGAGTTCGCCCTTCCCGAACGCGATGTACAACGCTGGGCGGAATTTTTCCGCCTAGGGGGGACGTTTCGCGCTTTGATTCCCCCGGGCGCCGCTCCAGCGTGGCTCGCGTGGGCGCTTCACGAGAGGTTTCAACGCCTCATCGTGGCAGTGGCCGACGGTCCGCGAACGCTTGATCGGTTGTTTCGCGATCTGCAGACATTCGGCGGAAATCGGCCAGGAGTCCTGTTCTATTACCCGCCCTGGGAATCGCTGCCGGGTCACGGCGCGCCGCCCCATGCCGATCTGATCGGCGACCGCTTCGCCACGCTGCGCGCCCTGTCGAGCCCTCGACCCCCCGCCGTGATCGCCACCTGCGTCCAGGCCCTCATGCTCAGAACCGTTCCGCCTGCGTCTCTGAGAGAAGCCGCCGACGAGTTGAAAATCGGGCAGCGAATTTCGCTTGCGGACTTTCTGCGCGCGCTCGCGGCGCTGGGCTACGAATTCGCCCCCGAGGTGGCCTCCAAGGGCCAGGCTTCCCTGCGCGGCGGGATCCTCGACCTCTGGCCGCCCGTCAGCGAATGGCCTGCACGCGTCGAATTATTCGGCGAGGTCATCGACTCGATCCGCGCGTTCGACCCTGCCGACCAAAAATCGAAATTTCCCCTCGAGTCCGTCCGTCTCGCGCCAGCGGTTGAGCGGCCCGAGCACATGCAGTCGTCGTTTTTCGAACACCTGCCCCCGGATGCGTCGCTGCTGTGGGTGGATGTCGAAAGCATTGACCACCATGCTGCGTTGTACGACGAGATGGTACGCGAGTGCGGCGCCCAGACGATCGCGCTGTCCCACGCGGAGGCGCGAGCCCGGGCCGCGCCGTTTGCCACAATTGAATTGGCGCTTGCCGAGTCCGCTGCCGGTCGAGCCGAGCGGCTGGGGTTCCAGCCCTTCGACGGCGCGCCAAACCTCTCCGCTGCGACGGCGCCCGACCAGATCGAACGGGAACGAGTGCGCGTTGTCGGCGAGTTGAATGCCAGGGCCCGCCGGGGCGAGCGCATCCGCCTGTTTTTTTCCACGGACGGCGCGCGGCGCCGCTTCATGGAGACGTACGGTGGCCAACTGGAGCCGCCCGAAGCCTTCGAGCTGAGGGAGGGCGGGCTTTCCGAGGGGTTCGCCATTCCCGACGCCCGGCTGTTGATCCTCGGCGAAGAGGACTTTTATGGACGCCGCAAGGAATGGCGCGGCCGCTACGACCCGCATGCTCGCCGCCGCGGCCCGCGCCGCGCCGCGGGGGAGCGGATCGCCGAATGGAGCGACCTGCAGCCCGGCGACTATGTCGTGCACGCGGACCATGGCATCGGCAAGTACCTCGGCTTGTTTGACGTCGAAATCGCCGGACGGCGTCAAGAAGCGCTTGTGGTCGAATACGCCGACCGCGCGAAACTCTACCTGCCGGTCAGCCAGGCGCATTTACTCACCCGCTACGTTGGCGCGGGCCGCGCTCGGCCGGAACTCCACGCGCTCGGCGGCAAACGGTGGGCGCGCGAAAAGGCCGCCGCTCAAAAGGCCGTCGAGGATCTCGCCGCCCAGCTCCTCGAAACGCAGGCCAAACGGGATGTGCTGCCCGGCTTCGCCTTCGGGCCCGACACGCCCTGGCAGCACGAATTCGAGGCCGCCTTTCCCTATGAAGAAACCGAGGACCAGGAGCGCGCGATCCGCGACGTCAAACGCGACATGGAATCGCCGCGACCGATGGACCGGCTCGTTTGCGGCGACGTCGGGTACGGCAAGACTGAGGTGGCCATGCGCGCGGCGTTCAAGGCCGTGATGGCGGGCAAGCAGGTCGCCGTGCTCGTGCCCACGACCGTCCTCGCCCAGCAGCACTTCGACACCTTTTCCGCGCGTATGGCAGCCTATCCCGTCCGTATCGAGATGCTCTCTCGCTTCCAGACGCGCTCGCAGCAGGCCGAGATCGTGCGCCGAATCGCCGACGGCTCCGTCGACATCGTCATTGGCACACACCGGCTGCTGCAGGGAGACGTTTCTTTCAAGGACCTCGGGCTTGTAATCGTGGACGAGGAGCAACGTTTCGGCGTCGCGCACAAGGAATTCTTCAAGCGAACCCATACGATGGTCGATGTCCTTACCCTCACCGCCACGCCGATCCCGCGGACGCTCTACATGAGCCTGAGCGGCGCGAAAGATCTGAGCACGATCGAGACACCGCCCCAGGAGCGACTGCCGGTCGAGACGATCATCGTGGAGCACTCCGACGAGGTCGTGCGCGAAGCGATCCTGCGGGAGATCAACCGCGAGGGGCAGGCGTTCTACCTGCATAATCGCGTCCACTCGATCGAGCGCGTCCGCGAGTGGCTCGAGCGGCTCGTGCCGGAGGCGCGGATCGACATCGCGCACGGCCGAATGCCGGAGGACGAGCTCGCGGCCATTATGCGCGCGTTTGCACGGGGCGATTTCGACGTGCTGCTCTGCACCACCATCATTGAAAGCGGCCTCGACCTGCCGAACGTCAACACGATCCTCATCGAGCGGTCGGACCGCTTCGGGCTCGCCGAGCTCTATCAGTTGCGCGGGCGCGTCGGCCGGTACAAGCGCAAGGCCTACGCCTATTTTCTGCTGCCGCGGCACGGCCAGTTGCTCCACGACGCGCGCCGCCGCCTCCAAGCCATCCGGCGCTATTCCCACCTCGGCGCCGGCTTCCGCCTTGCCATGCGCGATCTCGAAATCCGCGGCGCTGGCAACCTGCTCGGGCCCCAGCAGAGCGGCCACATCGCCGCCGTGGGCTTCGAGCTCTATTGTCAGCTCTTGCGCCGAACCATCTCCGCGCTGAAGGGCGAGGCGCCGCCCCCTGTCGTCGAATGCGACCTGAAACTGGACTTCATCGATCTGTCCCCCTCGTCGCCGGACGGCGACCGCGCCGCCGCGCTGCCCGCCTCGCTGATCGAGGACGAGTCCCAGCGGATCCGCGTCTACCGCCAGATCGCGTCAGCCGCGACGGTGGACGAGCTCGACGCTGTGCAGCGTGACGTCGCCGACCGCTTTGGGCGCCTGCCGCCCGCCGCGCAGCGCGTGTTCCAGCTCGCCCGCCTTCGGATCGTCGCCTCGAGAAAGGGGATCCGGTCCATCGAGGTCGAGGGTGACAAGGTCATGATGGCCTTCGGTCCCGATCTCTGGCTGATGCCGGGCGGCCGATTTCCCCGGTTGCGAGCCGCGACGACCGATGGGAAACTCCAGGAACTCCTCGCCATGGCCCGCGCCGCGAGGAAGAAAGATATCCAATGAAGCCCTCCTGGTTTGGGACCGCGCTCGCCATTGCCGCCGCCAACGCCCTGTTTTACGTGTGGGGCCGCCACACCTTCATGCCGCTCGGCGTGGTATGGGTGAGCGCCGTCCTGCTCGGCGTGCTGTTGCTCGTGCTCGCCGCCATTTTGCAAGCCTTCAACAAGGCGCGACCCGACCCGGCCGCTCGGCTGTCGATCCGGATGTCCGTTCTCTCGGCTATTGTCTGTTTCGCGACCCTTCCCACGGTGCCGGTGCTCGAGGCGCGACACCGCGCCGACTTCGAGGATGCGCGCGCCCGGGCCGAACGCCTCATCGACGCCCTCGCCGCCCATGCGGAGCGGCATGGCACCTATCCCGCCTCGCTTGAGGAGCTTCAGGATCCCGAGCCGCTCCCCTGGCTGCTGCGCCTCCCAGACGCCTACCGAGCAACCGGTACCGGCTATGTCCTGCAGATCCGGCGCCCCGGCCACCCCTTCCTGGCGCTCGAGCGTCGGCACAACGAAACCCGCTGGCGCACCACCCGCTGAGTTGTGAGCGAAACCGCCCCTCGGCCCGCCGCTGACAAACCCAGCGCGGCGAAATTTCCATGCCATGGAAAAACGGCCCAAAAAATTTCCATCGCATGGAAAAATCGTCCGAAAAATTTCCATGGCATGGAAAAAATTTTTCCGAAATTTCCATGGCATGGAAAAAACGGCGACGAGAGTTTCCATGGCATGGAAAAACTTTTTTAGGGCTTCCATTCCTTGTAAATTTGGCGGTGTGGAAACAAGGAGTGTCCCATGACCCGATTAATCGACCGGCCGGAATGGAAAAAACTCAGCTCGCACGCTCGCGCGATGAAGCGCATCCACCTCCGCAAGCTCTTCGAGGCGGACCCGCAGCGTGCGGAGAAATTCTCACTGCAGGTTGGCGACCTGTACCTGGACTATTCAAAAAACCGAATTGTTGAGCGCACGATGGAGCTGCTCCTCGCGCTGGCCGAAGCGGTGGAACTCCGCGAGGAAATTGCCGCGATGTTCCGCGGGGACAAGATCAACGGGACGGAAAACCGCGCCGTCCTGCACGTCGCGCTGCGGAACCGCTCTAACACGCCCATCTTCGTCGATGGCAAGGACGTGA
This sequence comes from Kiritimatiellia bacterium, assembly GCA_025054615.1. Classification (NCBI taxonomy): domain Bacteria; kingdom Pseudomonadati; phylum Kiritimatiellota; class Kiritimatiellia; species Kiritimatiellia bacterium. Next base: position 89,191 of record JANWZO010000004.1, on the reverse strand, counting down.
TGCCGGAGGTCAACGCGGTGCTGGACCGGATGCGGGACTTTTCGCGGCGGGTTCGGTCCGGCGAGTGGCGCGGGCACACCGGTCGCCGAATCCGGAACATCGTGAACATCGGCATCGGCGGCTCCGACCTCGGACCGGCGATGGCGTATGAGGCGCTCAAGCCGTACAGCGACCGATCGTTGACGGTGCGGTTTGTCTCAAACGTGGATGCGACGCATTTCGTGGAGTCCACGCGCGACCTCGATCCGGAGGAGACGCTGTTCATCGTCGCGTCCAAGACGTTCACGACGCAGGAGACGATGACGAACGCGGAGACCGCGCGCGCGTGGGCGCTGGCCCGTTTGCGCGATCCGGCGGCTGTGGCGAAGCATTTTGTCGCCGTCTCGACGAACGCGGAAAAGGTCGCGGCGTTCGGCATCGACACGGCGAACATGTTCGGCTTCTGGGACTGGGTGGGCGGCCGCTATTCGCTGACGTCGGCGATCGGGCTGCCGCTGATGATTGCGATCGGCCCGGAGAATTTTGACGCGCTGCTCGACGGGTTCCACCTGATGGACCGCCACTTCGCGACGGCGCCGCTCGAGAAAAACATGCCGGTCATCCTCGGGCTGCTCGGGATTTGGTACAACAACTTCTTCGGCGCGCAGAGCCATGCGATTCTGCCCTACGACCAGTATCTGAATCGGTTCGCCGCCTACTTCCAGCAGGGCGACATGGAGAGCAACGGCAAGAGCGTGACGCGGTCCGGCGAACGGGTTGAGTGGCAGACCGGCCCGATTATCTGGGGCGAGCCGGGCACGAACGGTCAGCATGCGTTCTATCAACTGATCCATCAGGGGACCAAATTGATTCCCTGCGATTTCATCGGGTTCTGCCGATCACACAATCCCATCGGGGACCATCACGCGAAGCTGATGGCGAACTGCTTTGCGCAGACGGAGGCGCTGGCCTTCGGCAAAACAGGGGCGGAGGTTCGCGCGGAAGGGGTGCCCGATCCGTTGGTGCCGCACAAGACGTTTGAGGGCAACCGCCCGACCAATACGATTCTCGCGCCGCAGTTGACCCCGAGCGTGCTCGGGCAACTGATCGCGCTCTACGAACATAAGATTTTCACGCAGGGCGTGATCTGGGACATCTACTCATTCGACCAGTGGGGCGTGGAGCTCGGCAAGGTGCTGGCCAACCGGATCCTGCCGGAGCTGATGGCGGAGCAGGAGCCTGCTCTCGCGCACGATAGCTCCACGAATGCATTGATTCGCTACTACCGGCGGTTCCGCTGAACCGTGGTGGGGCGACCGACCCCGCCCTCATCCCGCCACTCGGCGATTCATTTCCTGCAGGCGCACGGCCATGTCGGTGAGGAGTCGGCGCACAGCGGCAGGGTTTTCTCGAAGGATGGTCTCGAGGTGTTCGGAGGCGATCACGACGAGTTCTGTCTCGGGCTCTGCGACTTCCGCAGTCGCGCTGCGAGGCGCGCCGAGGAGCATCGACATTTCGCCGAAGTAGTCTCCCGCGCGCACCAGTTTGAGTTCGACGCCGCCCCGGGTCAGGCGCACGGCGCCGCTCCGAACGAAATACATGTCGTGGCCGGGCTCCCCTTCGCGGAAGAGGACCGTTCCCGGTTCGGGCCGACGCAGGAACCGCTCGAGCAGCCGCGGAGGTGGGGATGGGGCGTTACCGCCACCCGCGCCGAGGAAGCCGCGGAGCAGCAGCGCATCGCGTCGGCGGGTGTTCGCGGCCACTTCCGCGCCGAATAGCAGCACGGCGAAGGAGTAATAGGCCCAGACCACAACCAGGAAGACCGCCTTGAGGGAGCCGAAGGCATAGCCGTAGTTCGGGTTGTAGAGCAGCATCGCCGCAAAGGCCGGCCGCAGCGCTGCGAGGAGAAGCGCCGCGGCGCAGGCCCCCGCCAGGGCTTCCGCCGCGCGCAGCCGCACCGGCGCAAATGCGCGATAGAAAAGAGCGAGGATCATCGCCGAGACCGCGAATGACACCGCTGCCCGCAGCAGGGCAAATCCGGACCCGCCCGGCAGCGCCGGAAGCAGAAGGCGGCCCGCCGCAAGCCCTACGAAGGTGCACAACAACGCGAAGACGACCGCCAGGTCGATGGCCTTTTCCCGGAAAAAGGCCGGCCGGTGCTCACCCTTGAAGATCGCGACCACCGCGTGTCGAGCCGCGCCGGCAAATGGCGTCATGGACCACAGGAGCAGGACGATGCTGACCAGTCTCCATGCTTGCCGCTGGGCAAGCGCGGCGAGCTCGGAAAGGATGTCATGGTCAAACGCGGGAAAGAGCGCTTTGATGGCCTCCGCGATAACGAGGGTCGCCGTCTCCGACTTTCCGGCGACGCGGCCCAGCAGGATGAAAAGGAGGAGTAGCAACGGCGGAAGTGAGAGGAAGGCATAAAAGGCGAGAGTGGCCGCGCTTTCGAGGCCGCGGTTTCGCGAGAACGATTTTAGAGACTCGCGGACGACAAGGACCGCGGTCGCGAAGGCGGGACTTGAACCCGGGGATCGATTCATGAGCCTCCTGTAGCGGCGAGTTTCCCTGGGGGAAGGACGCGTTCGTCAAGCGCTTCCTCCGCTTGAGCGCTGTTTGGTTCGACAATAGATTTCGGTTGACCCATGAGCAAAACGTTTCAGCCACAAGGCTACCAAATTTTGGAGAAAATTGCCGAAGGCGGGATGTCCACGGTGTGGAAGGCCCGCCAGCTTTCGTTGGATCGGCTGGTCGCCATCAAGGCCATGTCTCCGGCGTACCTGCCCGATGCGGACGCTTGGCAGCGTTTCAAACTCGAGGCGCGTGCGGCCGCCCGGTTGAGCCACCCGGGCATCGTTCAGGTTTTCGACGCAGGCGAGTCGGACGGCATTCCTTTTATTGTCATGGAATTCGTGGAGGGGCACTCGCTGGGTGAAATGATCATGCGGCGCGGGCGCCTTCCGGAGCGCGAGGCACTGGATATTGCTGAGCAAGCCGCGCGCGCGCTGGCCTACGCGTGGGACAAGGACTGCATTATCCACTGCGACATCAAGCCCGACAACCTGATGATCGCTGCCGACGGCTCCGTGAAGGTGACCGATTTGGGGCTTGCCCGATTTATCGGGCTGCAGCGGCAAAAACTGGACGCCGACAAGATTGTTGGGACGCCGAACTACACGGCTCCGGAGCAGGCCCAGGGCGTTCAGGACCTGGACTGCCGCGTCGACATTTACTCGCTTGGCGCCACGCTTTACCACATGGTCACCGGGCGCATTCCCTTCGAAGGCAGCCCCGGCAGCAGCGCGATGGACCGGCACGTGACGGATTTTCTCCCCGATCCGGTGGAAATCGTCGCCGACCTCCAGCAGCCCGTCGCATGGCTGATCGAGAAAATGATGGTGAAAGATCGCGCGTTCAGGCCGGCATATTGGAGCGTGGTTCTCGAGGATCTCACCGAGGTGCGCCAAGGGCGTATGCCGCGGGATCCGCTTCCCGAGCCCGGCCAGAGCACCGTGGCCCGCAGTACGAAGCGAGTTCCTTCGTCTCGTCGCGATGCGGTGGCGGCCAAAACGGTTCCCGGCGTGGTCCGCGCCGTTCCCAAGAAAAAAGTAGTGATAAAGTCCGATGCGGCCGCAACATCGGCAGGACGGCTCCGAGTTGACCGGCCAACGAAAAGCTCCAGTTCGCGAGGGATACTGTTTGAAACCTTCGCCCTCTTGGTCATCGGAGCGATGGTCTATGTCTTTTTCTTCAGCGGGCTGCCCCTTCGGATCCGGTTTCGGCCCCTTTCCGAAGCCATTTCAACCGCCAAGCCGGAGCCGGACGCGGCTGCGGCTGCGGTCGGGGCGGATAAGGCTGCCCCGGAGCCCGCCCGCACGGCCGCGAGTGAAACCGCGCCGCAAATCGAGGCGGCGCCGGAACCCCAGCCTCAGGCCGCCGAACCGGAACTCGATGAGCACGGAATATGGCGCGACGAAGTGTTCCGGAAGGGTGCGCGCGCGTTCAACCAGGCCCTTGAGCTTTACCAGAATTTTCAGGCCACGCGGTCGGACAGGTCCGCCCTTTCTCGCGCAGAGTCCCTGGTGCGGGAGGCCGTGAACGCCTTTGAGTCCTGCAAGGATCGCGCGCCCCCGGCCGCAAAAATTGAGGAGCACCTCCAGAACGCGTACAGACTGTTGTCAGACATTCGCCAGTCAACGTTGGTGGATGAATCGCCGGTCCCCCTCGCGGACCGCGTCGGAAAGATGTCGGCATCGGGCCCCGCCGCGCAGGCCGCGCATCCCTCAGAGGAAGCCGGCGGCCTTCGCCTCTCGCCGACGTGGAATAAAGTGGCTCTTGGACCGTCCGCCATCTGGGAGGACCTCAAAGTCCTGCTTGGGCCGCACGGCCGACCGGAGGTCGATACATCGCCCAGGCCAGGACTGGTGCTTGCCAGCCAGGTCACCTACCTGATGCCGGCGGAAGCGGCCGCCCGCGCGCTGGGTGCGCCGCTGGGGGTGCGGCGAGTTTTGGAGACGCCGGGCTATCCGTGGCGAAGTTTCAACTATTACACGCTGCGCGGCAAATTCGGCGACAAATTTGACCAAGCCTACCTCGTGACCGATGCGGCCAACCAGGTTGTTGCGCTGCAGTTATTCACCGACGTAGCCTCGCCCAGCGAATTTCAGAGCCGTGAATTTTCACCGAAATGGCGGGTATACGACCTCGTTCTCGGGCAGATCGTCCGGTGGCGCGAGTTGCAGGTTGCGCATCGCGTAACCTCGCGCGACGGCGTTCTGATCATTCAGACGGAATTGACGGATTTGGAACCGATGAGCCGCTTTGCAGGGCGGTGTGAATACCGGTCCGCGCTTTACCTTCCGCAACCGGTGGCCAACCTGATCCTGGCTAGGCTGGAGAAAGCGCGTTGAGGGCTGCGTCGCGTTTCGTAACCATCCTGCCTTTGGCTCTCGTGAGCATCTTGGCGGGATGCGACGTACCGCCGCCCGCCGCGCCACCTAAGCCGCGTTCCGACTCTTCGATAGAGGTCGAGCCGAAGAAACCGTCCCTCACCCTTCACGAAGCTGCCAAACAGGGAGATCTGGAAACGATCCGATCCCTTCTCGCGCGGGGTGCGGATCCGACCGAAATGGACGACGATGGCGCGACCGCCGTACACGCAGCCGCATTCGCAGGACATGTCCAGGTGCTGGAGGCTCTGCTCGATGGGGGCGGCCGATTGCACACCCGAGACAAGTTTGGGTTCACCCCGCTTCACGCGGCCGCGCGCGACGGTCGCCTCGAAGCCGTTCAGTTTTTGGCCGGACGCGGCGCTGACCTCGAGGCGCTGGACGAAAACGGACTGACTCCAGCGGAGATCGCCGCACTGATGGGTCACCATCAGGTTGCCGACTGGCTGTCGGAACGGCTACGTCCTACGGCGGCTTCACCGCCCGCCGCGCCGCCTGAGCCGTTGCCTCCTCAGGCAGCTCCGCCAGAAATGCAGACCCTCCTGACCGGTGAGACTTTTCGGGTCTGGACGAGCGCCTCGGGCGAGCGCGTCAACGCGGAATTCATCCAGATGGTTCTCGATTGGGTCGTGCTGCGCCGAAATGACGGACAAACGGTTCAAATTTCGATTCGGAATCTCGTTCCCGAAGACCAGGCGCTGGCCCGTGCGCTCGCGGGCCAGGCACCGCCGATTCTCCGACGAGGGGAGCATATCGCGGCCGGTTCCCCGGACAGAACGGCTTCCATCGCAGACGAGATAAGAGGCCAACCGGGATGGACCGTGTTGGAGGGATGCCGGCTTCTGCGCCGAGGCGGCAATGATGGCGATTCGTTTCATGTCCTTCATGAGGGGAAGGAATTTATTTTCCGGTTGTATTACGTGGACTGTCCGGAGACCAAGGAGACCTATGCGGAACGAATCCGCGAACAGGCCGAATATTTCGACGTTGATCCCGCCGACGTGCTGAGGCTGGGGCGAGAGGCTTCACGATTCACCGAGCGCCTGCTCACGAGTGGCCCGTTCACGGTGGTGACGCGATGGGAAGATGCCAAGGGCAACAGTCGGCTTCCCCGTTACTATGGTTTCGTCATCACGCAGAATGGGGACCTTGACGAGTTGCTCGTCGCCGAGGGACTTGCCCGTCCGCACGGCATGTGGGTCGAGGGGGCGTGGGACTCCCGCAAGCAACAAACCCTCAAACGGCTTGAGAAAGAGGCACGGCGGGCCCGCCTCGGCGCATGGGGTTTGATGCCCGAAGCTCGGGCCATGCTGCGATGAAAGTCCTTTTGCTTGCCCCCCAGCCGTTTTACGAGGAGCGCGGCACGCCGATTGCCGTCAAGTGGGTTGCGGAAACGCTTGCCGCGGAAGGCCATGAAGTTGACCTTGTCACCTTTCCGTTTGGGCGGGACGTCTCGGTGCCCGGCGTCCGCATTTTTCGGGCTCGCCGCCCTCGGGGTGTGCAGCGCGTGCCGATCGGTTTTTCCGTCGCCAAACTGCGCTGCGATGCGGGCCTCTTTCAGCTTGCCGGGCGGCTTGTCCGCGAAACGCGCTATGACGTCGTCCACGCCTGCGAGGAGTCTATTTTTTTCGCGCGGCGCCTCGCCTCGCGCATCGGCGCGCGCGTGGTCTACGACATGGACTCGTCGATGGCGGACCAGTTGATTGAAAAATGGGGGTGGCTTCGCCTAGTGGCGCCAATCCTGTACGCATTTGAGCGATACGCGATCCGCTCCGCCGACCTTGTCCTGCCTGTGTGTCGAGCCCTCGCCGACAAGGTGGAGAGGCATGCGCCCGGCAAGCCCTGCGTGTTGCTCCATGACATGGCGATGGATTTCCCGCCCGTGCCGCCGGAGACCGAGCCCCTGCGTGAACGGCTCGGCATTCGAGGGACCCTCGCGCTGTACGTGGGCAACCTGGAACATTACCAAGGAGTTGACCTTCTCCTCGAAGGATTCGCCGCGGCAAGCGATCCGGATCTTCGACTGGTCATCATCGGGGGACGCGAGCAAGATGTTGCCAATTATAGGGCGCGTGCAGATTCGCTCGGGCTGGCCGGGCGCGCTTTTTTATTGGGTCCCCGTCCGCTGGAACGGTTGATGTATTATCTCCAGCAGGCCGATATCCTCGTATCGCCGCGCCTTCGGGGCGTGAACACGCCGATGAAGATCTACTCGTATCTGGCAGCGGGCCGCGCGATTGTCGCGACGCGCATCGAGTCGCACACCCAAGTCCTCGATGATTCGGTTGCGCGCCTTGTCGATCCGGAACCGACAGCCCTCGCCGACGCGTTGACGGAGTTGGCGCGCGATCCCGCCGCGCGGCAGCGGCTCGGCGCCGCAGCGGCCACTCGCGCTTCGGAACGGCACAGCCGCGAGGCTTATCGCAAAGCGTTGCGCGAGTCCTATTCCCTCCTGGCTCGGGGAGGTTGATCGGGCGTGGGCGCTCGCGACGATGCTCTCCGACGGCTCGAAACCGAGTCGTTCGACCTTTTGGTCGTCGGCGCCGGTATTCACGGGGCGAGCGCAGCATGGACGGCCGCACGCCTGGGTCTGAAGACAGCTCTCATCGATGCTGGAGACTTTGGTGCCGCCACCTCGGCCAACAGTCTCAAAGTCATACACGGCGGCCTCCGCTATTTGCAGCACGGCAACTTCAAACGAATGCGAGAGTCGATCCTGGCACGCCGCCGGTTTCTCCAACTGGCGCCTGCGCTGCTTCGTCCGCAGGCGTTTGCCATTCCGACGCGGGGCTGGGGCGTCCGTAGCCGGATGGCCTTGCGCGCTGCGTTGTGGGTCAATGATTTGGTTTCGTTCGATCGGAACTACGGCGTCAACAAGACCCATCAGTTACCGTGCGGCCGAATTCTCTCGCGGCGGGAAGCGGCCGAATTGTGGCCACTGCTTCCCGCCGCATCCTACGATGGAGCTGCGCTCTGGTACGATGCGCTCGCTCATGACATTGAGCGCCTGACGCTGGCGTTTGCGCTGTCGGCCAGCTGGCGCGGCGCGGCCGTCGCCAATTATGTACGGGCTGTGCGAATCCTCGAATCGGGAGGCGCCGTTTCGGGGGTCCTTGCGCGCGATGAAATCGCCGACGCGGAATTCGCCATCGGCGCTCGTGCCGTTCTCAACGCGGCGGGTCCTTGGTGGAAGACGTGGTGCGGTCGACGGGGGAGGGAGCATCCCCTCGTTGGAGCCTGGAATCTGGTTGTGCGCAAGCGGTGGTTTGGGAGCATCGGCGTGGGGCTGGAGAGCCGACAGGAACATCTAGATCCCGACGCGCTGATTCAGCGCGGAAGGCGAAACCTATTTTTTGTGCCGTGGCGGGAGGGAACAATGGTGGGCACTGTGTATGAGCCATATTCGGGGGACCCCGCCGACTATCGGCCTTCGCCAGGTTCGATTGAGGCCTTTATACGAGAAATCAACGCGGTCCTGCCCGGCGCCGGACTCGAGGCGGCGGACATTACTCTGCTGCATATCGGCGTGCAGCCCGCCTCCACCGCGGGCGGCTCGCCCGAGCCCGACAAGCATTCGGAAATCCAGGCCGATGCGCTTCGCGGCCTGTTCCATATCAAGGGCGTCAAGTACACAACCGGCCTCAGCGTGGGCGAGACGGCCGCCCGGCGAATCGCGCGAATGTTGGGCGTGGGGAACTCTGCGATTCAAGAGGATGCACTGATCGGCGCGGAACCGTTGGCGGGCGATTTGCGCGCTCAAACGCGCCGCGCCGTTGAACACGAGTTCGCCGTGCGATTGTCGGACGTCGTGATCCGCCGCACCGGACTGGGAACCTTCAGCCGGCCCCCCGATTCGGAGATTGAATGCATGGCGACGGAGATGGCGCGGATACTCGATTGGTCCGCGGTGCGATTAAAGCAGGAACTGGAGTTACTGGAGCAGGATTTCCGCTGGTTCCGGCCCTGACCATTAGGGACCGGCAAACCCCGAGCGCAAATAGATCATAAGACCGAGCCGTTAGCCGACCGTTTAGAGGATCAGCATGCAGTCTCCGTAGCTGAAGAAGCGGTAGCGTTCGCGGACCGCTTCTTCGTAAGCGGCAAGCACGAATTCCCGGCCTGCAAAGGCCGAGACCAGCATCAGCAGGGTTGATTTGGGAAGATGGAAGTTGGTCAGCAGAGCGTCGATGGCCCTGAATCGAAACGGCGGATAGATGAACAGGTCGGTCCGTCCGGAGTCCGCGACGATCTCACCTCGCCGTGCGCAGACGGTCTCGAGTGTGCGGACCGTCGTGGTGCCCACCGCGACAATCCGCCCGCCGGCGGCGCGGGTCTGTCGAATCAGATCGGCCGCCTGAGGCGAGACGGTGTAGCGCTCCTCGTGCATGCGGTGGTCTTCTACCCGTTCGGCCTTCACGGGCCTAAATGTTCCCAAGCCAACATGCAAGGTGATGTCCGCCCTTCGTACGCCGCGCTCGGCGAGGCGCCGGAACATCTCCTCGGTGAAATGCAGCCCGGCCGTGGGCGCGGCTACCGATCCAGGCTCCTGCGCATAAACCGTTTGGTAGCGCTCCCGATCCGCGGTTTCGCTCGGGGCGCTGGATTCGGAACCGGTGCGACGTATATATGGCGGGAGCGGGGTGTGACCGAATCGCTGAAGGTACTCCCCCAAAGGCACTTGAAGATGGAAACGGATGTCAGCCATTCCCTCCGAGCGCAGCGCGATGATCTCGACCTCGCCCCCACCCTCCAGCAGGAGGCGGTCGCCGGCGCGCGGCCTTCTTCTCGACCGCACCAACGCGCTCCAGGTGCCGGATTCGCTCTCCTCAAGCAGGAAGACCTCAACGCGCCCCCCGGTGCCGGGCTTGCGCGCGAAAAGTCGAGCGGGGATGACGCGCGTGTTGTTGACGACGAGCAAATCGCCCTCGCGAAGGAAGGTCGGCAGCTCCGAAAAGCGGCTGTGCATCCAGCGCCGGGTGCGTCGGTCCAAGACCATCATCCGCGATGCGTCACGCCGGGAGAGCGGCTGCTGGGCAATCAACTCGGGGGGCAGCTTGTAGTCAAAATCGTCGACGTTCACAATCTTGACGGCGAAGCGGGACTGCGGGTAGATTCATGACTGCGTCGTTAATCAAATTTGGAGAATGGCGCAAGAAAGAGAGGAGCAAAATCATGAGGATGCTGATGAAGAAGGTTCAAAACCGCGGCTTTACGTTGATTGAGCTGCTGGTTGTTATCGCAATCATTGCCATCTTGGCCGCCGTGCTGACCCCGACGGTCACAGATGCCCTGACGCGCGGCAAGATGACGGGCACGCTCGCCAATGGGCGAAGCATTCATCAGGCGCTCTTCGCCAAGGACATTGAGGATCCCATTCTCCAGACGGGCAGTCCATATCCGCGTTCGGGTTCCGGACCGGGCGCATTCGCGAATTCCACGCTTTACTGGCGCAACGTCGTGACGTCCGGCATCATGCGCGTGGATTTCTCTTTCTTCTCCGCTCCGGGCATCACCCCGCTGAAAGGCACAAACGCGTCCTTGTTCACGGCGGATAACAATGCCTGGTGCATCACCGCGGACATCACGGACGCGTCCGTCGATGTCACCCCACTGCTCTTCACGCGGAATCTCAACATCAATGCGCTCAACACGGCGGCGAATTTTGACTACGCATCGCAGATGACCGAAAATCCGCCGTTCGGGCGGAAGGGTCTTCCGACGGTTCTGAAGGGCGGTAGTGGTGTGATTTTCAAGCCGGACAACATCAACGGGAATTTCTTCCCCGGGGGCACCAACCAGGTCGTCCTTCGTCCGTAAACACGAGCGTTCGAGGCTCCTTTCTCGGACGCCGCGGCCATCTTGACGGATGCCGCGGCGTCTCGTCTTAATGCAGGTCATGAGGGGCAGCAGGCTGGTGCTGGACGGCAGGTTGTCCCGCGTATGGCGGAAAACACCGCGTCCATGAGGAGTTCACCATGTGCGGAATCGTCGGATATGTCGGCCGGCAGAACGCGGTCCCGTTGCTGATCGATGGCCTCAAAAGGCTCGAATACCGCGGATACGATTCCGCCGGACTTGCTGTCGTGTCCGACGGCGGGCTGGCGGTTCGCCGGTCGGTTGGTCGCCTGACCGCCCTCGAAGAAAAATTGGTTCTTGAACCCGTGGCAGGTCGTCCCGGGATTGGCCATACCCGGTGGGCGACCCACGGCGCTCCGACGGAGCAGAATGCTCACCCGCACACCGACGACAGCGGACGGATCGCCGTGGTACACAACGGGATCATTGAAAACTACAAGGAACTTCGCGAGGAGCTGGAATCATCGGGCCACCAGTTCAAATCTCAGACCGACACGGAAGTCATTCCACATCTAATCGCGCGAGAACTTTCGCGGGGGGCGCCGGACGTGCTCGCCGCGGTGCGCCGGTCCCTTTCCCGCGCGCGCGGCGCCTACGCCCTGGGCATTTTGAGCGCAGATGAGCCGGACCGGATCATCGCCGCACGTCAGGGAAGCCCGCTGATAGTCGGCCTGGCGGAGGGCGAGTATTTCATCGCCAGCGACGTTCCGGCCATCCTCAATCGGATCCGACAGGTCATCTATCTGAATGACGGGGAAATTGCCGTGCTTGCGCCGCACGGCGTGCGAATCTTCAAACTCGACGGCACCGAGGTCAGGCCGGAGATTCACCGAGTGGAGCTTCAGGCGGAGGCAGCCGAGCGGGCGGGTTTCGAGACCTTCATGCTCAAGGAAATCCACGAGCAGCCCCGCGTGTTGCGCCAGCTTCTCGAGAAACACGGACGCCTCGAGGGCCAATTCGGCATGAGCGCGGATTATTTCCGCAAGCTGCGCCGGATCATGATTGTCGCCTGCGGCACGGCCTATCACGCGGGCATGTACGGGAGGCTCCTGATCGAGCATTACACGGGACTGGCCGTCGAAACGGACCTTGCCAGCGAATTTCGTTACCGCGACCCGAAGATCGATCCCGGCACGCTGGTGATCGCGGTTTCCCAATCCGGCGAGACGGCGGACACTCTCGCGTGCATCCGCATGGCCCGGAGCTGGGGATGTCGCGTGCTTTCGATTTGCAACGTTCCGGGTAGTTCGGTGGTTCGTGAGAGCGACGCAGTGTTTTACACGGAAGCAGGCCCCGAAATCGGAGTGGCGTCGACGAAGGCCTATACGGCGCAGCAGATGGCCTTTGCCCTGCTTTCGCTCTATATTGCCAAGGTCCGCAACACGTTGAGCGACGCTCAGATCTCCGCCCTCCTCGAGGACCTCCAGAAAGTGCCGGATGCCATCCACCGCGTTCTTGCCCGCAAGGACCAGATACGAACTGTTGCCGAAAAGCACCACAGCGGCCCGAGCTCGCTGTACCTCGGGCGAAAATTCAACTATCCGACGGCGCTGGAGGGCGCGCTGAAAAACAAGGAAATTTCGTATCAGCACGCGGAGGGTTACGCCGCTGGTGAAATGAAGCACGGGCCCATCGCGCTGATCAACGAGTACATGCCAGTCGTTTGCATTTGCACGCGGACGCAGGACGAAGTCTACGAGAAAATGCTGTCCAACGTGAAAGAAGTGGAAGCCCGGCACGGACGGATCATCGCAATCGCTACTGAGGGCGATGACACGCTCCGGGGCATCGCCGAGGACATTCTCTATGTTCCCCACGTTCGGGACGAATTTTCGCCCATGGTCAACGTGGTCGCTCTCCAGTTGCTTGCCTATTACGCGGCTCAGGCACGTGGGACCGACATCGACAAGCCGCGCAACCTGGCAAAGAGCGTGACGGTTGAATAACTCGGGGCGAGCGCTTCGGTTCCGCTGCTCATGGCGCCCCGACACTTTACAAATGAAAAAAAATACCCCGCAGCGGCCGATGCGGGCATCGCTCTGACGCCTCGCTTTGCGAGGTGGGTGCCCTGCCGACCGCTTTCCAAGTTCCCGCTCATGAGGGGACATGAGGTCCACGGCCGGACGCCGGACTCCCTGTCAGAATGAGTACTGGGTCAGAGTAGCTTGGCCCCTGTCGCACCGCGCAGGGTAAATCTAAAATGTCGTCCGCAAGGCGGCTTTCAAAGATCTCGCAGCGTTCGTGCGATGTTCCGAGCTATTCCCGGATTTCAGCCTTCAGGCGTTCTCGCAGCGCTGCCTTCACTTTTAAATGATACGCGTTGGCTTCGTCGTCCGTCAAGGTGCGCCGGTCGGATCGATAAATCAACGAATACGCAACGCTTCGCCGGCCTTCCCCGATAGCCGGCCCTGTAAACACATCGAACAATTCAATCCGCTCCAGCTCCGGCGGCGCGGCGGCTCGGATCTCCCGAATAATGTCCGCGTGCGTCACCGTATGGTCGACGATCATGGCAACGTCGCGCGCGATGGAAGGGAACGCGGAAAACTCACGGTATGTCTTCTGGAGCGCCATGCGCGACAGCAGCGCGTCGAGGTTGAATTCCGCGACAGCGATGGGATCGTTCAGCCGCCATTCTCTGCGAATTCGGCGCGCGATTAGCCCTAATATACCGAGAGTTTGGCCGCCAGCTCGAATCTCAACCGCAGGTCCGTCAGACCACGCCGCCTGCGTGGCAGCCACCTCAACTTCGCCCTGGTTGAGAGCTTGGCAAAGCGCCTCGCAGAGGCCTTTTCCCCAAAGGAACATTTCCTCGTCCTCTACCGGCCTGCGTCGATCGAGAGCGCCGCGTCCGACAGGGCCCATAAGACCGAGACAGAGGCGCTCTTCTTCCAAGGCCACCCCGTTCTCCGTACGACGAAAGATTCGGCCAATTTCGAAGAGCGTTGCCCCCTCAATTTGGCGCGACCGATTTCGGCCGAGCGTTTCCACCATCTGGGGAATCAGCGAGGTTCGCAGCACGGACTGGTCGGCGCTGATCGGGCGGGGGATGGGCACCCGGTTCGTGCGGTTGCCGGGATCCAGCGCGTCGAGCAAGGCCTCCGACACCAGGCTATAGTTCATGATTTCGGAGGCTCCAAGACCGCAGAGGATCGAACGAAGAATCGATTTCGTCCGGAACCTGTCATCACGGCCCGCGTGCGGGTCCAACACGGCGCGAGGATGCGGCGCCGGCACATGGTCGAGACCATGGATGCGGGCAACCTCCTCCACGAAGTCAACCTCGCGCTCGAGATCCCCGCGAAAACTCGGGGCCACGGCTCGGTATTCGCCAGGCGATGTTTCGAAAGTCCGAATTTCCAGCCGGTTCAGGATCGAGACGATTTCTTCATCGCGGAGCTCCAGGCCCAGTGCATCGCGGATCGTCTGCGTGCGGAATCGGATTTCGCGTGGTGCCGGCGGTTCCGGACAAGTGTCAATTAGGGGACCTGTCTCTCGGGCGCCGGCCAGCTCGGCCATCAACTGGGCGGCACGGCGGCTCGCCCACTCCACTGTACGAAGGTCCACCCCACGCTCGAAGCGGTAGGACGATTCCGTCGAAAGCCCGAGTTTTCGCGAAGTTGACCGGATGAGCGCCGGATCGAACCAGGCGGCTTCCAGCAGGACTGTCCGTGTGGTGGGCCGAATCTCGCTGCCCGCGCCCCCCATGATACCGGCAAGCGCCACCGGAGCCCGCCCATCCGCAATGACGAGCATTGAGGGATCGAGTTCGCGCTCGATGTCGTCCAACGTTCGAATCCGCTCGCCATCCCGCGCGCGACGGACCACGATGCGCCCCTCGTGCAACAGATCGCGGTCGAATGCGTGGAGCGGATGGCCCGTTTCGAGCATCACATAATTGGTAATGTCGACGACGTTGTTGATGGACCGTATCCCCGCCGCCTCCAAGCGACGCTTCATCCAGAGAGGCGAGGGCCCGATCTTCACCGACTCCAGCACCCTTGCGGTATATCGCGCACAACCGTCCGCGTCTTCCACGGTCACGATTGCGGCGTCCCGGACGGATCGCTGCGAGGGGGGAGCGATGGGCAGAGGCAGTTTCAACGGACGCCCTAGGACCGCTGCGAGTTCCCGCGCAATCCCGATCAGGCTCAGGCAGTCCGGCCGGTTGGGGGTGATTTCTAGATCCAGCACGGTCTCCGGCGGCCCGAAGACGTCGCGCAAGGGTGTGCCGGCCGCATGTTCTGGCGGCAGCTCGAGCAGTCCGCTGTGATCGTCCGAAATGCCGATCTCGTCCGGCGCGCACAGCATTCCCTGTGACTCGACCCCACGAATCACGGCCTTACGAATGGTCTGGGAACCGCCGGGAAGCGTCACGCCCACCGGCGCAAAGGGATAGCGGCCTCCGGTTTTCACATTCGGAGCGCCGCAGACGACCTGCAGGACGGAGGCGCCGTCAAAAACGCGGCACACGGTGAGCTTGTCCGCGTTCGGATGTTTTTCGACCGCGATGACCTCGGCGACAACCAGGCCTTCGAACGAGGTGCCGATGGTTTCAATGGCCTCGACCTCCGTTCCCGAGAAGGTCAGCCGTTCAGCAAGCTCCCGAGCGCTTTCTTCAAACTCTATATAGTCTCGCAACCAGGACAGCGGAACTTTCATGGTCTTCGGGGTTTTGGTGTCTGGCGGCGTTCCGTACGGCTCGCACGAGTCGCTCGGAACGCGCAGTCAGAACTGGTGAAGGAACCTCACATCGTTTTCGTAAAGCATCCGGATGTCGGGGATGCCGAGCAGGATCATCGCGATGCGCTCAATTCCCATGCCGAAGGCATAGCCGGAGACCTCGTCCGGATTATAGCCGACGGCGCGGAACACATTCGGATGCACCAGGCCCGCGCCGGAAATTTCGATCCACCCGCTGTTCTTGCATACCCTGCAGCCGGACCCGTTGCACACATGGCAGGAAAAATCGTATTCCACGCTCGGCTCGGTGAAGGGAAAGAAATGGGGGCGGAAACGAATTTTCACGTTAGGCCCCATCATTTGGCGGGCGAAATAGGTCAGATCGCCCTTTAGGTCGGCGAGCGAGACCTTTCGGTCAACATACAGGCCCTCGATCTGGTGAAAATTGGCGCTGTGAGTGGCGTCGGTAGTGTCCCGGCGGTAGCAACGGCCTGGAGCGACAATTCGAATCGGCGGCGGGCGCGATTGCATGACGCGGATCTGCACGGGCGAGGTATGCGTGCGGAGCAGTCGGCCGTCGTCCAGATAAAATGTGTCTTTCGGGTCGCGCGAAGGGTGGTGGGCTGGCGTGTTGAGCGCGTCAAAGTTGTGGAATGGCGTCTCGATGTCCGGCCCGTCCGCCACGGAAAAACCGAGCCTGCAGAAAATGTCGACGGCGCGTTCGATGATTTGCGTCACCGGGTGCCTTGTGCCGACCGCATGCCAACGCCCGGGCTGGGTCGGGTCAAATGCGGGCGTGGCTGCGGTGGCGGCGAGCGCCTCGCGGCGCTCGTCGACGGCCGCCTGCACCGTGTCCTTATAAGCATTGGCGAGCCGACCCCATTCGCGCTTTTGGTCCGGCGGCGCCTCGCGAAGCGCTTGAAGGACCTGCTGAATTCGCCCGTTTCGGCCGAGGTGCCGAGCGCGCACGGTCTCGAGTGCTGCGAGATCTGGTGCCGCGCGGACTTCCGAAACAGCTTCCGCGATCCACTGTTCGATCTCACTCGTGGTCATGAAAAGCTTTCATCAGCCAGGAAAACTGCCATCATGCGGGTCCGACTTCCGGAAAAAAAGTTTTTTTGAACGCGCGCGAATATTCGCCGGTGAGCTAGATGGAGGATAACTCATGTTGCTTTTTCGCAGTCTGATCAGCGGCCTGCTCACGGCCACCCTTGCCGCGCCATGGCCCGCGAGCGCGGAAACGGATCTGAAATCCGCCATCGTGAAAATCTTCACGGTGGTCAATATGCCAGACTATTGGAATCCGTGGAGCATGCGCGGCACTGGTTCGGGAACCGGTTCGGGCGCGATCATTCGAGGGCGCCGCATCCTGACCAATGCCCACGTCGTGGGGAATCAAACGTTCATCCAGGTGCGGCGATTCGGCGACGCGCGCCGCTATCCCGCTCGCGTGGTCGCTGTCGCTCACGAAGTGGACCTCGCGCTGCTCACCGTGGATGACGACGCGTTTTGGGGCGACGTGGAGGGGCTCGAACTGGGTGAGCTGCCGAACGCGCAGGACGAGGTCTTTGTCTATGGATTCCCAATGGGTGGCGACACGCTCAGCATCACGCGCGGGGTCATCTCTCGCATTGAACACCAAAATTATGTGCACAGCTCTTACAGTTTCCTAGCCGGCCAGATCGACGCCGCGATCAATCCTGGCAACAGTGGCGGGCCGGTCATCAAAGACGGGAAAATCGTCGGCGTCGTAATGCAGGGGATCCGCCAGGCCGACAACATCGGATACATGGTTCCCGCTCCCATCATCCGGCAGTTCTTTGAGGATATCGCAGACGGCGTGTACGACGGATTTCCAAGCCTTGGCGTTGTCCTGCAGGGCATGGAGAACCGCGACCTCAAGCGCAGCATGGGGATGACGCCCGATATGACGGGGATGCGGGTGGTCCGGATCATTCCCGGCGCCCCCGCGGATGGTCGCCTGCGGACCAACGACGTCATTCTGGCGATCGAGGGCGTTCCGGTCGCGGATGACGGCACGGTTGAATTCCGCCCGCGCGAGCGGACCAGCCTCTCGTATTACATCCAGCAAAAGCGGATTGGTGAATCGGTTGCCCTCGACCTCTGGCGAGACGGCGCGCGCCTGTCGACGAACATTCCGCTTACTCGTTCACTCACGTTCGACGCCCTCGTGCCCAACGAGCAATACGACGTACTTCCGACGTACTACATTTTCGGCGGCATCGTCTTTACACCGCTGACGCGAAACCTTCTGCAGGCGTGGGGCCCGAACTGGTTCAATACCGCGCCGAGCCATTTGACCTCGATCCTCTCCGCCAACGTTCCCGAAGTGGAGGGTGAACAGGTGATTGTCGCGCTTAAGGTCCTCGCCTCCGACATCAACCAGGGCTATGACCAGGTGAGCAACTGGATCGTCCGCAGCGTCGACGGCCAACGCGTCCGCACCATGCGCGAACTCATCGCGGCTATTGAGCGGCCGGATGGCGGTGAATTTGTCACGATCGCGAACGACAGCGGCCTTGTGATCGTGCTGGACCGCGCGCGAGCCCTCGCTAGCCGAGACCGCATTCTCCAGACCTATCGCATTCCGTCCGATAGATCGCCCGACCTCCTGGGTCCGGCGGCGCCTTCTCAGCCACAATAAGGCCGCGACTTGACCGCCTGCCCTTCCATTCCCATATTTTGCCCGAACGAAAGGAGAGGAGCCCGTTTTGTATGATCATTGCCGCCGAATCCTCGCGTACGACGAAATCGCCCGTCCCGGTCTCCGGTGCGCTTCTGCTGGAGCTGGAGGGCGCCGTCCGACCCCTCCGAAAGACCCTGTTCGAGGCCGCCAGTTCGTGGCTTGCCTCTCAATCGATTGAGCTTCAACAGGCCCAATTCATGCGCTGCGCGGGATGCATCCCGGCAACCGCGGCGCAGCTCGCCGAAAATTTGCCGGGCGAGATCGACGCTGACGCGCTGGGCCGCGCGATGTTCGATGCCGTCAAACAGGGCGTCGCTTCCGGCGCCATTCGGCTGCCGGAGGGGCTCGTGAAGCTTCTGGACGCCGCCGCCGGCCGCGGATTGGCGCTCGCCGCATTGTCCGGCCTACCGGACGCTCTGGCTCGCGAAATCTTTGCGGCGTCGGGTCTGGAGGCGCGCGGCGCGAAGCTCTTCCTGTTCGCCGAGGAGGACAAGGTCTTCCCACGGGCCGATTCCTGGCTGAAAGTTTCGAAGCAGATCCACCAGTCGCCCCGCAACTGCATCGCGGTAGGAAGCAGCCAGAACGCCTGCAAAACGGCGCTATCGGCCGGCATGCCGGCAATCGCGGTGCCGGATGAGTTCACGAGCTTCCACGATTTCAGCGGTGCCGATTTCGTAATCGAATCCTGGGACGCCTCCGATCCCGCCTCGCTGCTCGAAATCCTGGCGCCGGTGGAAATCTGAATCTTCAACATGTCGGAAGACTCAGCGCCCGCTGCCCCGCATCGCGACCCGGGCGGATCCCCTCTTGCGCGTCTTCTCGAGATCATGCGGATCCTCCGCGGGCCGAGCGGCTGTCCATGGGATCGCCAGCAGACCCTACAGAGCCTCAAAGACCATCTTCTGGAGGAGGCGCACGAGGTCATCGACGCAATTGACGCAGGCGACCGCTCGCAGCTGCGCGACGAACTGGGCGACCTGCTTTTGCAGATTGTGTTTCAGTGCCAGATCTGCTCGGAGGAGGGCGCCTTCACGTTCGACGACGTCGCCCGAGCCATCGGCGACAAACTCGTACGCCGGCATCCTCACGTCTTTGGAGATGTTCGCGTCCGCGACGCCGAGCAGGTCCTGAAAAACTGGGAACAAATCAAAAAGGAGGAACGCGGCGGCGCGCCGCGCCCGACCCTCGCCGGCATCCCGCGTAGCCTTCCCGCGCTCCGCAGGGCCCACCTGATGCAGGAACGCGTAGCGCGTGTCGGCTTCGATTGGGACCGCATCGACGGCGCGCTCGCCAAGCTGGACGAGGAGCTTGCTGAAATTCGCGAGGCCATCGCCTCAGGTAATTCTGCGGCCATCCGGGAGGAAATCGGCGATCTCTTGTTTGCCGCGGTTAATGTGAGCCGATTTCTCGATCAAAACGCAGAGGAAATTCTGCACGAGACGATCCGAAAATTTGCTCGGCGTTTTGAGGAGCTCGAGCGGCGCGTTCACGAGCGCGGGTTGAAAGTGTCCGACCTCCCCATCGCAGAGCTGGACAAAATCTGGGAAGACGTGAAAACCGTCGAGCGCGAGCCCGGAGCGCCTTCGGCAGAGCAGCTCCAGTCGACGGGGCGGCCCCCTCAACCTGGGTAACTCAACACGCCCTCAAACACGTGCACTGCCGGGCCCGCAAGGGTCACCTCCTCGGCGCCCTCCGCGGTCAGGCGGTAGTCAACCGTGAGCACATCGCCACTCGCCGCGCGAACACGAACGGGCGGCCGGGCCAGCCCGAGCTTCCCCACAATCAAGCCGGAAGCGACGATTCCCGTGCCGCAGGCAAGAGTTTCAGCTTCGACGCCCCGCTCAAATGTGCGAATCGCGATCGAATCGGGACCGAGAACCTGCACAAAATTTGCATTGGTCCCATTCGGCGCAAAGGCGGGGTGACGCCGGATCGCGGCGCCGAGGTTGGTCACATCCACAGCCGCAAGGTTGTCGACCCGCACGACCGCGTGGGGCACGCCGCTGTTGACAAAGTCATAGCGAATTCGCCGGCCGTCGATTTCCAGTTCCCCGTCCAGCCGCCAGTCGCGCGGGGACGTCATGGTCAGGCGAACGCCGTCCTCGAGGATCTCCGCTCCGACAATGCCGGCGCGGGTTTCAAAGCGCATCGGCGACGGGGCAATCCCCAGCTCAAACGCGAGTTTCGCAATGCACCTTGCGCCGTTTCCGCACATGTCGACCTCGCCGCCGTCCGGGTTGAAAAATCGCATGCGGAAATCCGCCCGCTCCGATGGTTGAATCAGCAGCACTCCCTCCGAACCTACTCCGGTCCGCCGAGCCATGATCGCGCGCAACCAGTCTGCATCATGCGTGGGAAACGCGAGGGTCCGGTCGTCCACGACGATGAAGTCGTTTGACGCCCCGTGCATTTTCCAGAAGGGAATCTTGTGGGCCATTACTAAGGTTTATATCGACGGCTCCCAAGGCGCTCCAGCGGTTTTTGCGGACGCGTTTAGAAGCAGGTCCTCGGCGGTCAGGCGGCGGATTGCAGCGCGCGCCTCGCGTGCGCTGAAACCCGCGTCGACGGTGTGCCGGACGACTTGTCGCGGAGACTTCATTGCTGACGATGCCCGCCAGGCCGCAGCGGCGGCGCCGCGCAAAACATAGACCTGGCCATTGCTCGGCCGGAGCAAAGCGATTGCATCTCGGAATTCACGTTCCGCCAGCGGGATGCGCCGCACGGGCAGTCGACTCCAGGGCGCGAGCCAGGTTCGGATCCGCAGCCTCACGGCCTTCCACACGCTTGAAACTGCCACGCCAAGCAGGTGAGGAAGGTCGATCCGCAGTCGACCCGCAGGCATGCGGTCGAAGTGCTTGACCGCGAGGTGTCGTAGGAACTGCTCCGCGGCCGAAGTCGGCTCGCCAATCCAGTTCAAGCGGCGCCGCGCGCACCACTCGATTGTCGATCGCCTGGGTGTCGGGAAAACAGGTGCGCTGAAGGGAAACCACTCCCGCGCGAGCGCGAGCGCGCGCAGCGCGGTCGCGCGCCGACCGGAGAGCTCGCCGAATTCGTCAAAGGCGGACCAATCCTCCGGTGTCAGCCGGGAAGCCATCCAGGCTATCTCGAACAGGTTCCGAAGCAACGGGCTTTCGATGGGATCTTTGACTGCGTGCAGCGCTTGGTGGAACAACCGGTGGGGCAGACACAGGATGTTCACAGTTCCGCCGTCGGGCAGAGGGATGGACTCGCGGCGGGCCCAGATGTGATCCATCGCGACGGAGGGGAGGAACGGACCGGTGAGGTTCGTGTGGATCTCGACGGTGAGTCGCCCAGAAAGGTGCGCGTGGGGCGACAGGTGATGGTGGCCGGCCATCTCGCGTTTGGGAACATAACCTCGCTCGCGGAGGGCGACAGCAAGCGACTCCGCTTCGCGCTCTCCGGCTGCGAGAAGGTCCAGGTCCGCCATGTCGCGTTCTGCCGCCTCGCCGTAAAGCGTGAACAGCAGGGCGAAGCCTTTCAATGCGATCACTTCCGCCACTGGGGCGAGGGCGCGAAGCAGGGCGACCTGTTCACGGACGCGAAGGCCGTTCATGTAGGCCGAGGCTGCATAGCGGCTGGCCAGTTCCCGATGAACAGCCTCCGGCCACGGCGGCGCCCGTCGAAAGCGGTTGAATAGGAGCGCCGAAACCTTGTGCTCCGCCGCGAGGGCCAGCCAGCGCTCCCAATCTACGGTGCCCGCCGGCAGCCGATCGAGTAAGCCCGCAGCCGCCGCCAGACAATCGCACAGATGCCGAAGTTCCCGATTCATCTCGTCCCGCCTCGGGCCAGCCATTCCTCGACCTCGCGCGCGTCGCGATACACCGCGACCCACGCAGGTCGCTCGGCCAGCGCCACTAGATTCGGAAACCGGTCCGGCCGCCGCGCCATTCCGCCAAACACCATCTGCGAAAGGCACAGAAGCGTCTCTTCCGGTCGCAGCGGTTGAAAAACGGAGTCGCCGTTGGGGTCGAATTGCGGAAAGATTAGCGCCTCAACCGACAGCGCGGTTCCCACCGCGACCCCGCCTCCGCTCGGCCGGTGGTAGCGCAACGGTCCGCGCGTCAAACTTTCAAACGTCTCCGCGGGGCCGAAGAGTTCGAATGATCCCTCCTTGATCGCGGCCGCTTTGGGGAACGGCTCCACCCGGCCTTCGGCATCAATCCACACGAGCTCATCGCCCAGATAATCCCAGCCGCGGGAGGCGAGCCACAGGCATAACGTCGATTTGCCGCTGCCCTTCTCCCCGGGCATGACGATCGCGCCCCGCTCGGATCGCACAGCCCCCGCGTGAAGCGGCAGGCGATCCGCCCGGTGGTACAGCAGAAACTGGCACACCGTCGTTTCGAGGAACGGCAGGATTTGGGAGAGGCTGTCGAATTGCGCCGCGAGAATTCCGTCGAACCGAACGCTCCAGAGCCCATCCGAATCGCCGCGCATAACAGCGATCGTCATTCGGCTGTCCGGCGAGCGCGGCCCTCCGTCCGCGCGGCACGCGCCGAAGAGGTGCTCGAACGCATGGGCAACTGACTCCGGCGCGTCGAGTCGGATCGACACACCGCCTTGGAAGGTTAGTTCCAGCACGCAGTACAGACTACGAGAAAAGTTCCGCACAAATCAAAACACACGCGACTCGCCCCCGACGGTCCGGCGCCGCCGCGTCGTTTTCCATGGCATGGAAAAAAGTGCGGCGTTTTTTCCATGGAATGGAAAAAATCCGGGTCTCGTTTTCCATGGCATGGAAAAAATGCGCGTCACGACTTCCATGGTATGGAAAAATTTCAGTCGCAGTTTCCATGGCATGGAAAACAAGCGGCTTGGGGCTTCCATGATATGGAAAAAGAGGGGGCCGCGGCTTCCATTGCATGGAAATTCCTAAGCATGGAAATGGGCGCGCTGGGCGCGCCGCAGACAGATGCTTCGATCAGTCGCGCGTTGTCCGCGTTTCCATCCAGTGCCGGATTTCGCCGAGCGTTTCCGTCCAGTCGGAGCTTTCTCGCTCGTCCGCGAACCGGTCGAAAAACGAGAGGAAGGCTTCGACGCCCTCGTCGAGCCGATCCATGCGCTCCTCGAATCGGCTCGCGGCATCCAGCCGTTCTCCCTCGGGCAGGCGAAGGCCGCGGAACACAAAGGTGGCCGCGTCAATTGAAAAGGACCAGACCTGTTCACCGCGGGCGAGGGTAACCTTGGCGCGTCGGAGTTTCTTTCCGGAGAGCAGCGCGGCTTTCGCTTCGGCGCTGAACCGCGGTTCGCCCCGGCGGACGACTGTTTCGTGCGCGCCGGCGCCCTCCATCACAAACGTGAACGGCCCCTCGACGGAAACCGCCCACCGGCCGCGATCGCCGAAATCGGCAATGCCGCCCCGGGCTTCGGAGAAAAACCACAGCCAGGTGAGAAAGTCGAGCCCAGGGTCTTGGGCGACGGCTTCGGGATTCACTCGCGGCGAGAAGCTGACGGGCGGCCAGTCGCGGATGCTCTTGCGGCGGCGCTGCAGCGAGGCGGTGTCGGCCGACAGTGGAATACCGGCGAAGCCGATTGCGCGGGAAAAGCCGATCTGGAAGGCCTCGAGCTGCCTTTCCGAAATGGCGGTCGTGTAAAGAATTCGCGAACCCGGGCGGTGAAGCATGTGGATGCCGCGAAGAGTGGGCGGCATCTGGGGAAGCAGCCGGTCGGCGACCTCCTGGCGGATTTCGAGGCGCGCCTTGGGAGGCAGCCGGTCGGTTCCGGAGGCTTGCATCCGGGCGAGTTCCTGGATGCGGCACTCAGCACGGAAGAGGGCCGGCGGAATCCTCCGTTCCGCTTGCATGAGGGAGAGGCGGAGAAAGCCAGCGAATCGGGCCGTTTCGCGTGTGATTTTGCGGTCGAGCAGGTGTCGTCCGGTGACCCAACCGTGGATTTCCCCTGCGCCTAATGTCTCGAGCGGCGGCGCCGCATGCCGGGCGAACGCTTCGACCGCGTCCGCGGGCAGGTCGCGGGGCAGGTACAGGAGGCGAAGGCTGATGGATCCGTGTTCAAAGGGCATAATTTGTCCTCTCTTCCGTGGCGGGGTCCGTTGAGCGCCCTGCGCCTAGTCCGATTTTTTCGGGATCGGAGCTGTGAAGCGAGTGTGAGCCGTGGCCGTGCCGAAGACGGGGCCCAGATCGAGCGAGGCCTCCACCTCGTATTCCTTGCCGCTTCGGGCATCGAATTCCAGTAGGGCGAGCGTCTCAAACGGGCGAATTCCGAGATAGGGGCGATCCTCCCAGCGAGCGCGCGTCGTCCGAACCCGATCGCTGCCGGCCTCCTTTATGGAAGCGCGAACCTCGCGCCCCATGCCGTCGCCGGGCAGTACGGGAAGATCGCCCAGCGTGAGCGAGGCGTAGAGCCGGCCGACATCGAATTTTCCGGGTCCGATCCGAAACCTGGGCATTCCTACGACGGCAAAGGGTTTGGCTTCCATTGGACTGAGGCCCACATACGAGTGCACGAGGCCGCCGACACGGTACGCGGCGCGGCCGGTTTGCGATTGCATGGTGACTTCCGCAGAGACATGGATCACGTCCCAAAGCCGATAACCGCTAGTTACGGTAAGATCCGTGCGGAAGGTTACCCCGTCGAATTTGGATTCGAGGTTTTGGATCCGGAATTCGCGACCGCGGATCGTGCCGGATCCGCCTTTGAGCGGGAACGTGGCCAGTTTCCCGGCGGGGCTGTCAATCAGCTCAAACGCGCCATTTCGAGGCGCGAAAATCTGCAACTGGTCTCGAACCTCGTTGGCGCGCCGCGCACTCAAGTAGAGATAAAGCACTTCCGTTGAACGGAACCCGTACTGGACGGCGAGATAAACATCGGACGGGGGGTGCCTTTGTTTCGCTTCGGGGAACGGCGCGGATGGCCGGATGGCGGGTTCCGGCGTGAACGGACCCGAAGGAGGTCGCGAACTGTTTCGAGGCTGAGCGTCGGCCAGACCTGTGGACAGAGTTAGCCACAGGGCGGCTTGGAGCCACATTCGCCATTTCATGAGCGCTCCTCCCAAACGAGTTTGCCGGCCAGCCAGACGGCCACTGCGCGACCGAAGAGGGTCCAGTTCGCAAATGGCGTGTTATGCGACTTGGATTCGAAGCGGTTGGGATGGACGATCCAAGGCGTTTCCACGTCGAAGATCGCGACATCGGCGGGGCAGCCCGGGGCAAGGCTGGGGGGCGGCAGTCCGAGTACGGATGCGGGCCCGGTCGTCCATCGGCGCAACCATTCGAGGGCCGGCATCTTGCCCGGTCGGACCAGCAGGGTCCACGTGACGCCGACGGCTGTCTCCAGGCCCACGACGCCAAAAGGAGCGCGCAAAAATCCGCGGGCCTTTTTGTCCGCGCTGTGCGGCGCGTGGTCGGTCGCGAAACAGGTAATGGATCCGTCCACGATGGCGCGTTCAAGGGCCGCTCGGTCGCTGCGGGAACGGAGCGGCGGATTCATTTTGAAATTCGCATTGGCGGGGTCGATGTCCTCGTCGCAGAGGGCGAGGTGGTGAGGCGTCAATTCCGCGGTGACGGGCGCGCCTCTCGCGCGCGCCGAGCGGATCAGGTCGGCGGCCGCGGCGGATGAGACATGCTGGATGTGGACGCGGCAACCCGTGGATTCGGCCAGTTCGATGTCGCGTTGGACTATCCGCGTCTCCGCTTCAACGGGAATTCCTGGCAGACCGAATCGGCGGGACGCCTCGCCCTCGTGCATGACCCCACCCTGCCGCTCGATCCGATTGTCCTGGGCGTGGTCGAGGATGGGTTTTCCGAGGTCGCGGGCGATATCCATCGCTCGCTGCATGAGCGCGTCGTCCTGGACCGTGCAGCCGTCGTCGGTGAAGGCGACCGCGCCCGCTCCGGCGAGTGCCGCGAGATTGGCGAGGGCCTTGCCCTGCCGACCGAGCGTGATCGCGCCGCTGGGAAGGACGCGGACACGCCCCGCCTCGCGGCCCCGGAGGGCGACGTAGCGGATCGTTTCGGGCGTATCGTGGGGCGGCCGGGTGTTGGGCATAGCGACGACCGTTGTAAACCCGCCGCGCGCGGCGGCGCGGGAGGCGGTTTCAATCGTTTCATTCTCCTCACCGCCGGGTTCACGCATGTGCACGTGGAGATCAATGAGGCCCGGTGTGACGAACCGACCGGCCGCATCGATGACCCGGGCGGAGGGGGGCGCGTGCCGGACGATGAGCCCGCCGGAAATGCACAAATCGCGAACGGCATCCTCACCCGTGGCGGGGTCGAGGACGCGGCCGTTTGTAATCAGGAAGGCGTCCGACATTTGGGCAAGATGTTCGTCTCCAGTGCCGGGAAGACGAGCAAAAAATCTGAGCTGCGGCGATGGATTTTCCTGCGGTCGCCAGCCGCGCGCGGATCGGAATCGGCGCTTGCGAAATCGCGCAGGAGGCGCAACACTCGAGTCATGATTGCTCGCGATTTTTTGAGCCGTTCGGGGATTGTGTTGTGTGTCCTGATGTGCGCGGCGGTGGCCGCGTGCCGCGCTCCGCAGGGGCCGCAGCAACCGCGGGGCGGTGTCCAGCCCGCCGCAACGTTCGATGACGTGGTGGCGGAACTTCGCGCCTATCACGAGATGCAACGGCGACACGAAGAGGAGTTGAACGCGCTGCGCAGGGAAATCTATCAGGCCGCGCTCGCGCTGAAGCAGGCCCGCGACCGTCTTGAAGGGGTTGCCTCACAATCCACATCCAATCTGGCTCGAATTGTGGAGATGGAGCGCCGACTGAACGACCTTCAGGTGGAGGCCGATGAGCGGGTCATGGAGGAGATTCGCGGCCTTCGCGAGTCGCTTTGGCGCGAGCAGGAGCACCAGGCGCGACTGCGAGCGATTCTCGCCGAGCGGGAAAAGGAGGTGCGAGAGGTGCGCGCCGCTCTGCGTGAACAGGAGAAAGCGTTCCGACAGCATGCCATGCTTGCCGGCCGCGAGGAAGGGAATCGGAGCGATTCGCCGCCGACAGAAGTGGCGCTCTCGAAGTCCGCCGGAACGGCTCCGACGGAAGACAAATCCCGTGCGGCTGCGCCAGCGACCACGAACGCAACGATTGTTTTCCGCCTCGTTGCAGAGGGGCAGCGCGCACTTCGGGCAGGGGATTTGGATCTGGCCCGTAATCGATTTGAAGAGGCTTTGGCCCTTCAGCCGGGGCTGGCGAGCGCGACCCTTGGATTGGCAGCGGCCGCATTCCACGCCGATGATCTCGATGCTTCGCGGCGCCTGGTCGATGAGGTGTTGGCGGCAGATTCGCGGAACGCGCAGGCTATAGGCATGCGGGGCATCATTCTGTGGAGGGAAGGCAAAACGCGGGAGGCGCTCCGAGATTGCGAACGGGCCGTGGAGTTGGATCCGACTGACCCGCTATTGAGGAAATTCTACGGCATTGTGTTGAATGCCAGGGGGCGGACAGAGGATGCCGCGCGCGAAATGCGTCGTGCTGTTGAACTGGATCCGACAGACGCGGAGGCCAAGATGAACCTAGCCATCCTTCTTTCGACGGGGCCCAAAGCGGACCTGGAGGCCGCCCGCCGATATTACGACGAAGCGGTTGCCGCGGGAGCCGAACCGGACCCCGCCATAGAGGAGATTCTTCGGCAAGGGCGGCTCGAGCCTTAGGCGGGTTCTGCAAACCTGTTGCGAAAGGGGATGCCTTTCCTTAGACTGCAGGATGCAAGTTACGGGCTTCCGAACATGCGATTGCGTTATACTAAACCGGATGGCACGCAGATGGAGTTTCAGCTCGGCGACCAGCCGATCACGATCGGCCGCAGCGCCGACGCCGATATTGTCCTTCTGGACGAGCGCGTGTCGCGCATCCACTGCGGCATCCGGCTGTGGGACGGAGATTTTTACATCAAGGACCTGAAATCCCGAAACGGCACCTGGGTCAACAATCAAAAAATCGACGTCGCCAAGCTGAAGGCGGGGGACGTCATCCGCGTAGGTTCCACGACCCTGAGTTTTGAACAGGATCCTGAAGTGGGTACCGAGACAGCCTTTCGGGAAATCGAAGGGAAAATGGACATCGGCAAGGGATATACCACCATTTTGCGGGAGATCGTCAACGACACCATCCCACAACGCCATACTCCGGTCCATACGCCGCCCGTCGGATCCTCGCCGGCTTCATCGTCGGAGCCAGCGCCCAAAGCGACGCCGGCGGAGCCGGAGCTCCCCCGCGTGCCGCTGACGGAGCCGAAAGAAGAAAAGCGGCCCGAGGCCTCGTCGGGCGCACAGAGTGCCGTGCTCAAGCGCCGGCCGATCACGATTACGATCAAGCGCAAATCCTGATTCGGCGGCGATCGGAATGATGCCGCTCGCGCAGGGCGGTATCTTTCCGGTTTCTTATTTCCGCCTTCTAAGATCGCAACATCCCGCAATTGTGCCAGGTTGCGGCGAATCGCTGCGGGAATGATTTTTTATGTGTTGGCGAGGATGGTCCGGCGCTTGTTGCCCTGCCGGTCTGGATGTCAGGCGCCGACCTGGTAGCGAATAAACCGGCGAATGGTCAGCGTATCGCCGATCGAATCGCCTCGAGCCTTCAGCATTTCGGCCACCGTGTGGTCCGCATCCTTGACGAACGCCTGTTCCACAAGGCAGGTCTGCTGATAGAATTTCTCCATCTTCCCGTCGACGATCTTTTGAATGATGTTGGCCGGTTTGCCCTGGACCTGTTTTGCATAGATTTCGCGCTCGGTGTTGACGACCTCGGCGGGGACGTCTTCGCGCCGGAGATAGGCGGGATTGCAGGCGGCGATGTGGAGGGTCACATCCTTAACGGCTTCCCGGAATACCTCGGTGCCAACGGAATCAGGTTTGGTGCATCCCATTTCAACAAGGACGCCGACCTTTTCGCCGAGATGGATGTAGCCGGCGATAATGCCCTCGCCCTGCAATAAATACTTCACATTGCGGCGTACGACGATGTTCTCGCCGATCTCGGCGATTTTGGCGGCGACCTGTTCCTTGACATGGTCCGCAAGTTGATTATCGCCAAGCCCCTTGGCGATCTGGAGGAGGTCCTTCATGAATGCCTGGAAGACAGCATTCCGCGCGACGAAATCCGTTTCGCAGTTGACCTCGATCATGACGCCCGCTTTTCCGCCGTCGTAAATCTCGCAAGCCACTCGGCCGTCCTTGACGGCGCGGTCGGCTTTCTTGCCCGCGATCGCGAGGCCGCGTTCTCGCAAAATACGGATGGCGGCCTGCTTGTCGCCTTTTGCTTCCACAAGGGCGTTTTTGCACTCCATCATGCCTAGCCCCGTCTCGTCGCGGAGCTCCTTGACCATCGTTGCAGATATGTTCATGGCGTGTCCGTGTTGTTGTGGGTTCGATCCTTGAGCGTTCGTTATTCGTCCGCGCTTGAACGGTAGGAAGATTCCTCGGCCGAAGTCTCCGCAGCCCGCGGCGCGCGAGTGCGGCGGACCTCTTTTCGAGGTTCGGCTTTGGCCGGCGCGCCCGCAGCGGTTGACGTGGCTTTGGCCGCCGATTCGGACGCCTTCGCGCGGTCATCCTCCGCGCTCTTTTGTTGGGCCTCAGCCGCTGCGATTTGCGTATGATCCGCGATGCCTCGCTCAATCGCCTCGGCGGCCAGCTTGCAAATGAGCTCGATGGCCCGGCTGGCGTCATCGTTACCCGGGATGGGGTAGTTGATCGGATCGGGGTCGCTGTTGGTGTCGACGATGGCGACCACCGGGATGCCCAGTCGATTGGCTTCCGAAATGGCGATTTTTTCCCGTTCGGTGTCGATGACGAAGACCGCGCCGGGCAACGTCATCATGTCCTTGATGCCTTCGAGATTGGAGCGCAGTTTTTCAAGTTCGCGCTTAAGGCGTGCGGCCTCTTTTTTGGGCATTTTCTCGAAAGCCCCGCTCTTCTCCAGCGCCTCGATTTCCTGCATCCGACCAATGCTTTTTCGGATGGTGACGTTGTTGGTGAGCGTGCCGCCGAGCCAGCGATTCGTGACATAGGGCTGGCGCGTGCGGTCGGCGCAGGACACGATCGGAAGGTGGGCCTGCTGCTTTGTTCCGACAAACAGCACCGACTTGCCCTCGGCGGCCGTGCGGTACAGGAAATTTAGAGCCACTTTCAAAAGCTCTAACGATTTGTGCAGGTCTATAATGTAGATGCCGTTGCGCGTGCCGAAGATGTATTTCTTCATTTTCGGGTTCCACCGTTTGGTCTGGTGGCCGAAATGAAGGCCGGCGTTCAAGAGGTCTTCGACCGTGACGTTGGGGGTGTACCCGCCCGTATCCATCTATTCTTCTCCCTCTGTTCTTCCGCGATTTCGCGGAAAATCTGCTTTGGCCCGGACCCGGGAGCGGGTGGGCGCTCGCTTCCGTCCTTACTTCCACGCGTTTTCAGGACTGGCGCGGAATTTAGGGAAAGCCTACCGGCGCGCAAGAAAAAAAACGGTTTTGGTGTAACATGGTGATATGGAAGATCGCTCGGCAAGAGGCCTGATTTGGCTGGGCATGCATCTCGTATTTTTCCCGCTGCTGGTCGCATCTCTTCACGGCTGGCACGCGATAC
Source organism: Kiritimatiellia bacterium (assembly GCA_025054615.1). Classification (NCBI taxonomy): domain Bacteria; kingdom Pseudomonadati; phylum Kiritimatiellota; class Kiritimatiellia; species Kiritimatiellia bacterium. The sequence continues at coordinate 58,465 of JANWZO010000004.1, read as the reverse complement.
ATGTCCGGCTGGTGTCGGCGGGGTTGGAACCTCCGGCATGGCTGCGGAATGCGGTGACGTTTCTCATTTTTGCCGTCGTGTACATGGGGCTTGCCTACGCGGCTGCGGCGCTGGCCAATCGGCTCTATCCCCGAACGACGATTGAGTCCGCGGCATGGGAAGATTCGCCGGGATTTGGGCGCAAGGGCCGGCGAGGGTAGTCAGGTTTGGGGGTTGGATTCCGGTCTACCGACGGCTTCAATGGGCGGCCACTGGTCGGTAAATTTCCGCACGGCGGGATGGATCGGGAGTAGTGCAAGGCGCTCGGCCACGGTGACCGTTGACCCCGGCAGAATGTGGTCGGGGCGGACATCGGCTAGCGGCTGCACAACGAATCGTCGATCCGCCCAGCGCGGGTGAGGGAGCGAGAGTTCGGGAGACGAGCGGAATTCATCGCCATGATAGAGGATGTCGATATCGAGTGTGCGAGGGGCATATTTATCCTCGGTTCGGACGCGGCCGGCCGCCTCTTCGATCCGGGCGAGAGTCGCTCGCAGGGCGTCGGCGGTCAGCGTCGTTTCAAGAATTAGGACCGCGTTCAAGTAATGGAGGGCTGCGAATTCAGGTTTCACGCCTACGGGTTCGGTTTCGTAAACGGGTGAAGCGGCTATGATCGTCACGCCGGGGATGGCCGCGATGGCCGCCCGAGCCTCGCGCAAGTGGCGAAGTCGGTCTCCCAGGCAGGATCCCAGGCTTAGCGCGCATTCAACCGCTTTCCGAGTTGTCATGGCAAATTAGGATGGCACAGATGGTCCCCATAATCCACGGTCGAGAACGATCGCGAGGAGGGTAGTAGACCGGTTGGGTTTTGACGTTAAAGCGCTGATGTGAGTGGATGCCGAAAGTCCGCATGACAGAGATAACAGCCAGGCCAAGACGGGTTGCCGTCGGGATGAGCGGTGGAATCGATTCGTCAGTCGCCGCGGCGCTTCTGTCCGAGCAGGGCTGGGAGGTGATCGGGCTTACCCTCCACATGTTCAAAGAGGGATCGCGTTGTTGCTCGCTCGAAGACGTTCAAAGGGCGAGGCGCGTGTGCGATGCCCTGGGGATCCGACACTACACGCTGAATGTTGTTGAAGAATTTGAGCGGAAGATCATCCGGCCGTTCGCCGCTGCCTATTCGGCAGGCCTCACGCCGAACCCCTGTATTCTTTGCAACCGATTGTTCAAGTTCGGCGTTCTCATCGAGCGAGCGCTGGCCCTCGGTTGCGATTTTGTCGCTACGGGGCATTACGTCAGGATTGAGCGGACGGCGGGAGGCGTCTGCCTGCGGCGTGGGCTCGACCCGCGGAAAGACCAATCCTACTTTCTGCATCGCTTGACGCAGGAGCAGTTGCAGCTTTGCGTGTTTCCGCTGGGGGAATTGACAAAAGAGCAAGTGCGCCGCATAGCCGCCGAAAAAGGGCTACCGATCCAGGGCATGCGGGAAACCGCGGATTTGTGCTTTATCACGGATGCGGGTCCGGCCCCGCTGGTGGAGAAATATCATCCGGAAGTGCGTCGCGAGGGACCGATCGTCGATTCATCGGGCCGCATAGTGGGCACCCATCGAGGAGTGCACCGCTACACCATCGGCCAGCGGGAAGGGCTGGGGATCGCGGCTCCGCACCGGCTATATGTGAGGGAACTGCTGCCGGAGACCAACACCCTGGTGGTCGGCCGCCGCGAGGAGGTCCTGCGGGATTCGTGCATCGTCGAAGACATTTTCTGGCAATCTGGCAGGGAGCCGGACTTTGGCGTGGCTCTGACCGTCCGGCTGCGGTATCAGCACTCGGGCGTCGCCGCACAACTGGAGAGGCTGGACGCCCGGCGCGCGCGCGTGAAGTTTGCGGAGCCTCAATTCGCCGTGACGCCGGGGCAGGCTGCGGTATTTTATGCGGGCGACACCCTGCTGGGCGGGGGATGGATCGCGAAAGCATGAAATTTGAGGTTCAATCGCACGGAGAGATCGCGCGTCCGAATATCCGCACCCTGGACGATAAAGTGGAGGCCCTGCGCGCGAGGATCCGGGACATGAAGTCGGTTGTGATCGCGTTCAGCGCCGGAGTCGACAGCACCTTTCTGGCCGCTATAGCGGCCCGCGAACCGGGCGTGAAGGCGCTCGCAGTGACGGCGACGTCGCCCTCATTTCCTGCGCGAGAGCTGCAGGAGGCGCGCGCCCTTGCCGCCCTCATCGGCATCCCGCACCGCGTGATCGAATCGAACGAGCTGGCGAATCCGAATTACGCGAACAACCCGACCAGCCGGTGTTACCATTGCAAAACCGAGCTTTACGGCCTGCTGCGAGCGATTGCAGACGCCGAGGGATACGCGCATGTGGTCGACGGATCCAACGCAGACGATCTCGCCGACATTCGCCCCGGCCGGCGCGCGGCGTTGGAGAACCGGGTGGAAAGCCCGCTTCAAGAGATCGGCTTTTCAAAAGCCGATATCCGCGAGGCCTCGCGCATGCTGGGTCTGCCCACCGCAGACAAGCCGGCGTTCGCCTGTCTGGCTTCGCGGTTCCCTTACGGAGAGAAAATTACGGCGGAGGCGCTCGCACGGGTGGAACGCGCAGAAAACGGGCTTCGCGACCTTGGCTTTCAAAATGTGCGGGTGCGCGTGCACCGCGACGTGGCGCGGATCGAACTGGATGCGAAGGACATCGAACGCGCGGCCAGAGCCCCGATTCGCGAGCAGATTGTGGCCCATCTCCGGGCGTGCGGCTTTCGGTATGTATCGCTGGATCTCCAAGGGTACCGCCGCGGCAGCCTGAACGAGGTGTTCACGAGGTTCGAGGCGGCGCCGGTCGAGGATCGCCGGTCTTCGTCCGGCGGGGAATGTGCTCAATGACGGCGATCCCGCTTCTGGACCGCGATTCGTTTGTTCAAGCCCATGCGTCGATCCGGCGGGCCGAACTCTACGCGTTTTATTCCAGCCTTGCCGGCGGGATTGTCACCGACCCGGCGGCCATGCTCGTTCCCGTGGACGATCATCTCGTGCACCGTGGCGACGGCGTCTTTGAGACGCTGAAGTGCGTGGATGGCGGAATCTACCTGTGGCGCGAACATATTGCCCGTCTGCTGTATTCGGCGCGCGCGATCGGCCTGGGCGCGCCCTGGGATGCGGAGGCGCTTGCCGATGTGGTTTCGCAAACGGTCCGCGCCGGCGGACGGCGCGATGCCCTGATTCGCGTCCTGCTCGCGCGGGGCCCGGGAAGCATGGGGATCAATCCATATGACTGTCCGGAACCGGCCCTCTATGTGGTGGTTCACGCGCCCGTGCCGTCCTTCATGGATGCGCATCCGGAAGGGGCCCGGCTCGTTACGAGCGACCTGCCTATCAAGGCCGGATTTTTTGCCACGATCAAATCCTGTAACTATCTGCCCAACGCTTTGCTGAAAAAACAGGCGGTCGACGCCGGCGCGGATTTTGCCGTCGCCTTTGACGAGCAGGGGTTTCTCGCCGAGGGGGCGACGGAAAATGTGGGCATTGTTGACGGCAAAATGAACCTGCGCGTGCCTGGTCCCGAGCGCATTCTGAGCGGAACGACGATGAACCGGGCGCTCGCGTTGGCCGAGGAGTTGGTCCGTGATGGGCGATTGCGCGGAATTTTTCGCGGGCCGATCCGCAGGGAGGAATTCGCCGCAGCTCGGGAAATCCTCATTTTTGGGACCACCCCCGATGTTACGGCGGTGGTCAAGCTCGACGGCCGGCCTGTCGGGTCCGGAAAGCCGGGGCCGATTGCGCTCGCCTTGTTGGATCTGTTGAGAAAAGATATTCGTCTGAATCCGGAAGTTCGGCTGAATGTTTTCCAAGGAGACGAGCATGAATAAAAAATATCTGCCCTTGATCGCTGTCGTGGTGGCTCTGCCGTGTCTGGCGCAAGCGGCCCTGATTGCCGAGGGTTCGCAGGAACTTCGTCTACAGGGATCGCTTGACCCCTCGACGGTGAACGGGAGCGAGCTGCGCCTTAACGCGTCCTACGGCTACTTCTTTCTCGACAATGCGCAGGCGGGCGGCCGCCTCGATTTTGCCGATAACAAGAAGGTGAACCGAATCGGGCTCGGCGCGTTTGCGGAGTACAATGTCGACACGGAAACGGACCTAACACCATTTGCCGAGTTCTTTGCGGGGTTTGCGAATGTGGATGTGGAGGGGGTGGGAGGAGACGATCTGGCCGGCATTCTCGAGTTTCGGGCCGGCGCGAAATATTTTTTGGCGGAACAAGTCGCCGTGGCGGCCGCGGGTGTCTTTGCGTACGCGACCGAGGACATCTACCCGGATGAGGAAAAGCTGCGCGACACGGACGTGTTCATGGAATTGTCACTCCGCTGCTATTTTTAGCCCGCGAGCGGCGATGCCGTTGTGAATCTGGGCGCTTGCCGAGGAGAGGGGCGGATCAACTTGTCGATTGCGGCGCGTGAGTAGCGCGCGTTGTTTTGCCCTCGACCCAGATGCCCGCGATTTCGGTTTGTCGGGGCACGGCGGGGGGATGGAGCTCGTTGTGCTGGAGCTGGTGGATGAGGACATCAACAGCCGTAGCGCCGATTTCCTGGATGCGGGGGTTGATGCCGCTCCAACCCTCGACGTCCGGCGCAATCCACATATGGGCAATTGCAATGTCTTCTGGAACACGCATCGAAAGGATTCGGAGCCAGTCTGCAATGCGGTGCGTGGACGCGATGATCGCCTCGGGACGGTATTTTCTGAACCAGGCGCGGAATTCATCCGATGGTAGCTCCGAGGTGTTGGCGTCTATCAGGATGGGAATCTGCTCGCGCGCGTGCCACAGAGACTGTTGGAAGGCGAAGGATGCCCGATACTGGTGATCGGTAATATTGTCCAGCCACGGATTGAGCAACAGACCGATCCGCCGATAACCGAGCTTCCGCAAACCTTCACATGCGCACCGCATGTTAGCGAAAAAATCCACCGACACGGTATGGTAGAGGGAGTCGATTCCATATCCCTGACGGGTCTGAGAGCTCATCTCGATATGATGCTGGCCGATCGCCACCACCGCTGTATTCTCCCAAACGCGGGTTGCGAAGCGCGGATTTTCAGCGAGTGGAATGATCAATCCGTGAATGCCGCGCGAATGCATCACAGAACGATATCGGTCCAGTTGCTCCTCCACTGACAGCCGCTTCAGATCCCCCAGATAAATCAGATCGATTTTGTAGCCGAGCGCCGATGCGCGGGCGCGGGCGCCTTCGAGGAGCCCTTTGGTCCACGGCCGCTCCCAATAATCTCGCGGAACCGAGGCGACCAGCCATCCGAGGGTGGCGACGTAGGCGGGCGCTTTTCGCGAACGAACATGGGCCTGAAATACCGTGAGCAACGGGTTGGGGCGGTAGCCGAGCTGTTGGGCGATTCGTTGGATTTTCTCGCGGGTCGTGGGCGCGACAGCCGGATGGTTTCGCAAGGCCCGTGAGACGGTCATCTTATGAACTCCCGCGGCGGCGGCAATCTGGTCGAGCGTGACGACCTGCAACTTCATGCCCTCGTCCCCTCCTCGAGTTTGAGTTCGTCGCGAGTTGTCGCGCCGCTCACCCAGCGGCCCTTGATCAAAACCTCTTTCGGAGATTCCGGCATCCCGAATTCATTTCGTTGAATATTGGCGGTCAGGAGATCGACCGCAGCCGAGGCGATTGCTTGAGGGTTGTGGTCAATCCCGCTCCAGCCTGCGACGTCTGCCGACAGATGTAGATGGCACAGTCCGACGTCTTCCGGCACGCGCACGCCAATGGAGGCAAGGACGTCGCGAGTTTTGCCGTGGCTGCAAACAATCGCATCCGGCTGTTCCCGCTGAATCCAATCTCGGATCATGGTTGGCGATAGCACGGCGCTTCCGGGCTCGTGGCCGGGGCAACGGCTCAGACGTGGAAGGTCCGGGTGCCGGTCGAGGAATCCCAGATACGCCGCTTCGTAAATGTGGTCGGTGCTGGCGATGAGCCAATCCGACATTAACAACCCGATGCGCCGGTAGTTTCGCCGGTACAAGTTTTCCAGCGCGAGGTTCAGATTGTAATACGCGTCGGCGTTGACTTCGTGGTATTCGTTCAAATTCGTCGTGTAGCGCTCGGACCGGTTCTGGATGAAGCCCATTGGCCGGCCAATGACGACGATGGAAATCTCGGCCCACTTATGCAGCGCAAACCGATAATTGTGTAAAAACGGGAGGATCAGCGCATGGATGGATCGCGTGCGCAGGATTTTCAGAAGCGTTTCAATGTTTTCTCTGGTGGGCCCTTTGGCGATTCCCGGAAACCATATTTCATCCAGGGCATAACCGAGATCCTTGGCGCGATTTTCGGCCGCTGAAAAATAGGGAGAAAGCCAGGATTGGTTTCGCCACAAATCTCGTTCCGGATGGTCGACAAGCCAGCCGATCGTGGCGCGATAAGTCAATGGTTTGCGGGAGCGCACGACCGCCTGGTAGGCCGAGAGGAGAGGGTTCTGCCGATATCCTGCGGCTGCGGCAATTGATTGGATTTTGTCGCGGACCGGCTTTGAAATCCGCGGGTCGCCTCGAAGCGCAAGACAGACGGTGGCCTGAGAGACTCCAGCTTGACGGGCGAGATCGCGCTGAGTCAACGGCGCTTTCACACTGTAATCCTGATAAACCGGCGTTCGACCGTCAACGCGAAAATGATACCTGTAGCAATTGATGAATTTCGTGTATGTTTTATCTCAAGGATACATTTTCCAACCGATGTATGAGCGGGCGAGTGTTTAGATGGATCTTTGCAGCTTCGCTGGGGCTAACGGTTGGTTGCAGCCGCGGACCCACCGAAAAGGACGCTATAAATCCCACCTATTTGAGTATCCTTGCCGCCGGCGCCGCTCGTGAGGCGGTCTCGCAAGCGGCAGGCGCCGCGGGGCGACTTGTTGCGGTGGTTGCCGACCGCCCCGGCATGGCGCCGCGTAATAATGAATTTCTGGAGGCAATGGAGCGGCACGCGAGGTCTGTTGGTTTTTCGGGAGTCGAAGCCGTTCGTCTTGGTTATGAGGAATCCGGAACGACAACCGTTCCGGGCGAAATTTATTCTAAAATTTTGAACGAACAGGGGAACGCGTCGGCGATTGTTTGGATGTGTTCAACCCCGCCGGATACGTCAGCCGCTCACGTGAGGAAGGGGAAAGCAGCGCGAATCGTCGTGATTATGGAGGAAAGCCCCTCTGCTGATTATGCAGCCCGGCTGTTGGAGAAAAAGGCCGCAGATGCGGTGATCGAACCGCGCGGTTACATCGGGCCTGAGGTCGGCAAAAAATCCAGAGACCTTCTCAAGACGTTCGATGAAATATTTGATGTGAAGCGATGAAGACAAAACGGAAATCAGAACTCTTGGCTTCGGGTTTTACGCTTATTGAGCTTTTGGTGGTCATTGCGATCATCGCCGTTTTGGCCAGTCTACTGTTTCCCTCCATTTCCGGAGCCATGCAACGGTCGCGCCAGACAGCTTGTCTGGCTAATTTGCGCCAAATCGGGGTCGCGATGGGTCTCTACGTTTCAGAGCGTCAAGGGTTCCTGCCACCCGTGAAAACCGCGAATAACGGGTCTCACCACTGGTGCCAGTTTGTTGCACCGTATCTGCGCTTGAAGTTGGATCCTCCTTCTCTCATTACCCCGAATGCGCCCCGCGGATGGCCGCCGGGTTCGCGCGCGCCCGCGAATTGGTGGCCTGCATTCGAGCGTGGCAATCCCCTCTGGGGCTGTCCGGAATGGAAGGGTCGGGACTCGAGCTGGAATATTCCGGCGGTCGGACCGGCATCCGTGTCCAGTCCCGGCTATGGAATGAATGTTCGTCTCATGCACCCAGATCCAACATCCACGATGTATTGGAATGAGGTGCCAACAATTGACCAGGTTACGCTTCCCGATCAACGGGTGCTCGTCGCCGATGCCCGGGATTGGCAGGTTGCCGGAGCCAACAATTTCAACAACGGCGCCTTTGGATTCGCGACGTGGGCGCAAGGCTCGCCGATTCGCCATGGTGAGAGAGCGAGCTATCTGATGGTTGATTTATCGGCCCGTGCGATCGATTATCGGAAAGCGCATATGCATTTGTACAACCCGGGAAATGTGCCGCCATAAGTGGTTGAAACCGCATCGGAGGTCTGTGAAATGAAAAACACACTGATGGCTACTATCTTCCTGTTATTGGCTCTCACCTACGTGCACGCAAATGTATTTCCCGCCGGCAATTTCGAAAACGTGGGGGAGGACGGGAAGCTGGTCGGTTGGGATCGCCAGCCGAATGTTGAATGGCTTCGGAGCTGGGGCGCGAATTTTGAAATCGTCAGTGAAGACGGCAACCGTTATGTGCGTTTCACAGACAATTCTCCAACGGTTGCGGAGAGCAAGAAAGGGGTCTGGATTGAGGCCTACCTCCCCCTGGATCCCACGTGGACGAAGTTGCATGTCTCGTGCCTCATGAAAGGGGAAGTCAAAGGACTGGGTGAGGAAGCGTGGTATGGCGCGCGATTGACGATGCAATTCGAAGATGAACACGGGAATGTGGTGAAGCCTTATCCGCCGCAGCCGAACATTCGCGAATCACAGCCGGAATGGAAATTGTTCGAGGTTGAGCTTACCGTTCCCCCTGGTGCCAAACGACTGGCCATCAAACCGGGCTTATGGGGGGCTATTGGGACGTTGAGCATCGACGACATCGTCGTCAAGCCCGTCAAGCCACAGGAATAATCAAGGCTTCGCGCATTGCGGCCAGGGCCGTTTCGCGCGATGACGCGATACCGGAATTACGAGCTCGTCGTCGCGAGGTCCTTGGAGTTTTTCAACCGTCTTTGCGGCAGGCTCCTTGCTGACACGAGGCCGCTCGATCTCGAAATCGCGGGGCCGATGGGGCGGGTCACGCGAGAGGCGGCGTTGCGCGAGCCATTCCGCCCTGCGAATCTGGGCGAGGAGCTGGGTCCCCCGTGGAGCACCTACTGGCTCAAGCTCCGCGGATCGATCCCGGCGGAATGGCGTGACCGGACTGTCGTGCTGCGATTTTGCAGCGGTTCCGAAGCGCTACTGTGGCTCGAGGGTGCGCCCTATCAGGGACTTAACTGGGAGTCGAATCCGATGTTTCGCGATGGCGGGCGCGCTGAAGCCGTTTTGCCAGAGAAGATCGTCCAATCTGGCCAATTGGACGCTGAAATCGAGATTGCGTGCAACGGACTCTGGGGCGCGCCCAGCGGCGGCATCGGCTCGCCAAATTCTACGCGATATAGGATTTACGAAGCCCGTCTTGCGCTACGGGACGATGCGGCGTGGGCGCTTGCCCATGATCTGATTCTTCTCATCAAATGGCTTCAGGACATTCCGGACTGGGAAGCGCAGGCCCATGTCCCGCCCGCCCTCAAACGATTGCCGCCCTGGCCGGCCCGTGTCATCGAACAGCTCAACCGGTTCTGCAACGTCTGCGACGTGGACGACCGGAGAACATGGAAAGAAGGCCGCGCTTTACTGGCGGAAATTTTTTCCCATCGCAACGGCACGTTTGCGCACCGCATCGCCGCTGTCGGCCATGCACACATCGACACCGCCTGGTTATGGCCGATCGACGAATCGATCCGGAAATGCGCTCGCAGTTTCTCGAATGCGCTTCGCCTCGCCGATCGACATCCCTCGTTCCGATTCGCCTGTTCCCAGGCGCTCCATTACGCGTGGATTCGTGAGCACTATCCGAATCTTTACGCCGAGATCCGGCGCGCCGCTTCGCGAGGGCAGTGGATCCCAGTCGGCGGTTCGTGGGTCGAGCCGGATTTCAATCTACCTTCCGGCGAGTCGCTCGTGCGTCAATTTCTGGTCGGTCAGCGATTTTTTGAGCGCGAGTTCGGCATCCGTTGCCGTGAGTGCTGGGCGCCGGATGCATTCGGCTTTCCCGCCTCGCTGCCGCAGATCCTGCGCGGGGCGGGAATTGAGTATTTTCTGACGCAGAAGCTCTCATGGAGCCAGTTCAACAAGCCCATCCGCCAGTCCTTCTGGTGGGAGGGTCTCGACGGCAGCCGCGTGCTCGCTCATTTTCCGCCGGCCAACACCTACAACGCGATGACGGGCGACGACCTGGTCCGCCACATCTTCGCCCACGAGCGGGAAGGAATGGACCATGGGCGGATTGACGAGGGGCTCCTGTTATTTGGATGGGGCGACGGCGGCGGCGGTCCTACGGAACACATGGTCGAGGTGCTGGAGCGGCTCGCCGATGTTCAGGGTTTTCCTCGCGTTCGAATGGATCGTCCCGAAGCGTTTTTTGGCCGCCTCAGAGATGCGATCGGAGATGGGCCGGTTCATGTCGGTGAACTGTATCTGGAATATCACCGGGGAACCTATACGACGCAGGCTGCGGTGAAGCGGGCGAACCGGGTCTGCGAGCGGCTCCTACGCGACGTCGAACTGCTCAGCGCGGTTGCGTCCGCGAACGGGGCGGAGTATCCGACCCGACAACTGGAAGAGATTTGGGCAACTGTTCTTACCAACCAGTTTCACGACATTCTCCCCGGCAGTTCAATCCGGGAAGTATACACGCGGGCATTGCAAGAATATGAGAGTGCGATCGCTACGCTGTCCAACCTGCGCCGCGCCGCCGTCGAGGATGCGGTAACGGATCGGCAAGCCGGTGGGGCGACAATTGTCAACACGCTTGCCTGGGAACGGCGCGGGGTTGTAGAGCTCGAGGGAGGGCAGTTGGTGCTGGTCGCCGCACCCCCCTGCGGATTCGCGCCCATCTCCCCACTCGAGCCGGAAACGGGTCCGGCGCGCGCTCGAGAACACTCATCCGGCCGGCTCATCCTTGAAAACGGACTGCTCTCGGCGGAATTCGATCGCGAAGGCCGCTTGCTCCGACTCGTCGACCGCGCCGCAAATCGGAACGCGATCGAGGGTTACTCGGGCGGAAATCGATTCCGTATTTTCGAAGACCATCCCCATAACTGGGATGCTTGGGAGATCGACCCTTCTCATTTGGAAAAGTCGGTGGATGTCCTGGCTCAGTCGGCAAAGATCAAGCTCGCCGATGGGTTGCGGGCTGCGATCGAATTTGGATTTGCCTTTGAGAAAAGCCGTCTTGATGTCACGGTGAGTCTCGATGCCGACTCCCCGCTGCTGGTGTTTTCCTGTCGCGCGGACTGGCGAGAGCGACACCGTTTTCTCAAAGTGGAGTTTCCGGTCGCTGTGCGCGCGGACGAAGCGGCGTATGAAATTCAGTTCGGCCACGTAAAACGCGCAACACATGCCAACACCCCTTTCGAGATGGCCCGCTTCGAAGTGCCCGCGCATTTTTGGTGCGATCTCTCGGAGCCGGGCTATGGCGTTGCTCTGATCAACGATTGCAAATACGGGCACGCAGTCCACGGCTCGGTGATGCGCCTATCCCTTCTACGAGGACCCACCCACCCGGATCCAGAGGCCGACCAGGGCCTGCACGAATTCAACTTTGCCCTTTTTCCCCACACCGGCTCAATCGCTGAAGCCGGCGTAGTCCGGCGTGCACACGAATTCAATACGCCTCTTTTGGTGGCGCCCGGCGCCGCAAGCGGATCCCGAAGCTGGTTCACGGTAGATTCCCCTCATCTCATCCTCGACACGGTCAAGAAGGCCGAGGATTCGGATGCCCTGATCCTGAGGCTCTACGAGTGCCACGGCACGAGAGGGAGCGCAGTTGTCCGAAGTTCGATTTCATTTCGTTCTGCCGATCGGGTCAATCTGTTGGAAGAACGGCTGGCCGACCGTGTGCATGTTGATCCGGCAGCCGGCGGGATCGTGCTAGATTTCAGGCCGTTCGAGATCCTATCGATCCGGCTGAATAAATGATCTTCGCCATAAAACGGTTTGCCGTTCATCCCGACTACGAAGGAGGTCGCGTCGGATTGTCCGATATTGGTTCACTCTTCGAGCGCCTCATGAGAAATATTGTCCGCCCAATGGTCGGTCGTGACTTTTCTAAAGTTCGAAGCCTGGCGACGGAGCGCGTCTTTGGAAGTAAGAATCGTTCGCCGCTCTTGGTCAGCGGGAGTCTGACTTGCCATCGAGTGTGGGCGGCAGCATAGAATAACGATCTGTTTTTTGGTTTTCCCCATGTCCTCCGGGAAAATGATCTTCGAGCGGCCTTTTCCGCTAAAGCGCCCCTACACGGGTCTGATGCTGGGGAACGGGACGATCGGGCTGATGGTATGGGGGGAGGGCCACCTGAATATCTCCGTTGGGCGCGCCGCATTCTGGGATCATCGCGACGGGGTTCCGTTCGCTGCCGATTTCGATTACGCAACGCTTCGAGAGATTCTGGAGAAAGAAGGAGAGGCGGCGGTCAAACAGAAGCTGGCCCGAACGGCTCCTTCGACGGCGGCTTATCGGCGTCCCTGCGTGCTGCCGGGCGGCCGAGTGGAGATCTATTTCGAGGGCGGTGCGCGTCCGATACGAGGGTCGATCAATGATGCCGGCGAGCTGACCGTGGCTCTTTCAAATGGCGGTTCGGCTCGCTTGTTCGTTGATGCCGAGGACGAGGTGGCGTTTCTCACGGTGCAGGGTGCCTGTGTCGAAACCATCCGCGTTGTTCCGGCGTGGGACTACATCGGTTCTCGGATGTCGAAGGACGGTGTGGCGCCCCCGGAGCGCTGGGAGGCGCCCGGCCACGCGGGATTTGTGCAGAGCCTGCCGGCGGATCCCGCACTCTCGCTGGCGGTTCGCTGGACGCGGACTTCGGCCACGATCGCTACGGCACTGGGCGATGCGCCCCGGCGTTCTGCGGATCAGCGCACCAGAAAATCTCTGCATAGAGCACGAGGTGTGACGCGGCGCTGGTGGCGCTCGTTTCGCGCCGATGTTCCTGTCTTGCGTTTGCCCGATCCGGATCTCCAAGAACTGTGGGACTACGGCCTTCACAAAATGGCCGGGATGACGAATCCCTCCGCCCCGCCCGCCACGCTGCAGGGCGCGTGGATGGCCGAGGATGATTTCGCGCCTTGGTCGAACGACTACCACTTCAACATCAATTTGCAAATGATCTATGGCCCCTGTCTCGGCGCAAATCGGCTTACGCATTTCGAGCCGCTCTGGCGGATGATCAACGGGTGGATGCCGCGCCTTCGCGACAATGCCGCCCGTTTTTTCCGTGCGCCGGGCGCGCTCATGCTTCCCCATGCGGTGGACGACCGCTGCCAAGTGGTGGGCCGATATTGGCAGGGCATGATCGACCAGGCGTGCGTGGCTTGGATGGCGCGAATGGCCTGGCTTCAATACCGGTATTCAATGGACCGCCGCATTTTGAGGGAAATTGCCTGGCCTCTTCTCATAGGCGCATTTGAAGGATTTTGGGCAATGGCCGAATCGGGCAGTGAATCCGAGGGGCAGCTTTCGTTGCCTGTGAGCGTGTCGCCCGAATTCCGAGGCTGGGGGCGCGACGCGTCGTTTCAGCTTTCAGCCTTTCACATGCTCGCTCAAACCCTTCCCCAAGCGGCCGCCGTATTGGGGGAGCCGGAGGACCCGCGATGGCGTCGTGTGCGCGAAGAGTTGCCTCCGTACTCGGCTATGCCGCTGGCGAAGGAGTGGGGCGTTCCAGAATTACAGCCTCGTATTGTTTTGTGGCAGGGGCAGGACCTCACGGAAAGCCACCGGCATCATTCGCACCTGGCCGGTCTTTATCCTTTCGAGACGCTGGATCCGCGGGATGAAGCCCATCGGGTAGCCGTTCGCCACGGCATCCTGCGATGGGTCGAGATGGGACAGGGGCAATGGGTCGGGTGGTCGTTTCCGTGGGCGGCGCAAATTTTCGCGCGGCTCGGAGAAGGCGACGCCGCCTGGCAGATGTTGCGGACGCTTCGCCTGCTCTTCACGAATGAGGGCGGGCAAACCCTTCATAACGCTCATGCCATCGGCGTAAGCTCTTGGATCCATGGCCCGTTCATGGAACCGCCGGAGAGAAGCGCGCCCCGAACGTATGACCAGATGCAGATGGATGCGGCCATGGGGGCATTGTCGGCGATCATGGACATGCTGGTTCACACGCGAAAAGGCTCGGTGCATGTCTTGCCGGCGCGTCCGCGAGATTGGACCGATTTCGAGTTCGACGGCATTCGCGTGGAAGGCGCCTTCCTGATCGGGGCGACCGTTCGCGGGGGTCGTGTGATCGAGATTCGCGTCCGCAGTCTTGCGGGCGGACCTATTACCCTTTGTCATGGATGGGGGGAATCGTGGTCGGTTGACGGCGCATCCGGCAACGGACCCGTGTGGTCCGCGCAAACCAAAAAGGGCCATACCTATTGTCTGCGCCTGAAGCCCCTTCGGATCAGTTCCACGCGGCGCAGTGCGCAGTCGCGCGGAGGGCGCCGCTCGGATGAACAGACGTCGGGTCGCTAGGAGACTCGATCGATTAGCCCGTCGATGGTGTCCTGAGGTTTCGCAGGCGGTGCCTTTGCCGTGGATTCGGTGGGATTGGAAGCCGGCTCTGCTTTTCGATCCTCGGGCGCAGCGGGGGCTGTGGGCGCCGCGGCCTGTTCTTCCGGCGGGCGCTCCGCCCGGATGCTTCGGCGCGGTCGGCGCTCCCGATCGCGGTCCATTTTGGGTGATCCTTCCTCCGCGGCGGAGGCTTCGCTGCTTTCGACGCCCCGCTTGAAGGTGGTGATCCGCATTGTGGCCACTCCGCGCTCGCGCATGCGCGCTTCGAGCTGGCGGTCATTCGTTATCACTAGCGATTTTCTTGCGCCGGCGGATGCGAGGGCCTTTTCGATCTGGTCTGCGATGGTTTTGTTCTCCTCCACGTAATAAACGCGCACGCCGTTATACGTTTCACCGTCGGCCACTTCGCGGAGGGGCCGGCCGCCAACAATGGCGATGATCTCCAGTTGTTCCCGCTCCCTGAAACGGGCGAGCTGCTGAATGGCGCGAAATCGTTCTGGGGGGCCGACGCGGCCATCGCGGGGATCTGCAAATTTCTCGGCGTCCACAATGCAGACCCGATAGCCCTGGCTCGAACCCTCTGTTCCTCCAAAGACCGACTTGATGGTAGCGATGAATCCCATTCTGTTTCCTCTAGTATTCCCTACAGACAAAGATTCACTTGTATACTCGCGAGCGGCTCGATCAGCAAGCTGCGATTGACGCGCCGAATGAGCTTTCGGTAGCGTCATGATGAATGACGCAGCAGAGCTCCTATACCATCAGTTGCCCCAAGTGCGGGAGGGCTCAAACCGTCTCCCTGTATGACGCGGTCAATGTGAAGACGGATCCCTACCTGCGGACCATGCTGATGGAAAACAAATTGAACGCTGTCACCTGCGTGGAATGCGAATTTTCCTTTCGGATCGACAAAAATCTCGTCTACAGCGATCCCGATCGCCGGTTGCTGATCTTCTGGGTGCCGGTCTCGGAGTCGGACTATGCCCGAGGCGAGGAGCAGTTTATCGCGCTGCTGAAAGATTTATCCGGTTTGTTGCCGGATGATGTCCGCGCGCCTCACGTCCATCTTGTGTTCAATCGTGTAGAGCTAATCGAGCGCATCTTTCTTGTTGAGGCGGGATTGGACGAACGGCTCATCGAATACATCAAATTCACGATGTACTCGCGAAATGCCGCCCGGCTCGACCCGACCCGCAAGATTCTTCTTTTTAACGCGACGGATTCAACGCCCGAGCACCTCTGTTTCGTGGTTCAGGACGCCCAATCGCGCCGATTCGAGGCGGTCCTGCAATATTCGCGGGAGGCATATCGCGCGCTGGAGGAAACCTTCAGCGGCGAGGAAAAATCGGCGGACCTCTTGGAACTTTTCCCCGGCCCGCATATCAGCGCGCGCGCGCTGCTTCTCAAGGAGCAACAGGCGTCGCGGGAGCCCGGTCCGAAAGATTCCCCGTCGGAACCGTAATCGGCGTCACCGGAGAAAGACCGGGGTTGCGGGCGCCCCCACGCGCGCGGATCTCCTTTTCAACAAAAGCGATGGCCGATTCGGCGCGCGCACGCCAGCGGTCGTCCGGAGCCGACTCGATGAAGCGCCTGTACTCGTCGCGAGCCTCTTCCAGCCTTCCCATTTGCTCAAGGCACCGCGCTCGGGCGAATTCCGCTGCAGGGGACAGATAGTGCCCGGGTCGTTCCGCGGAAAACGCCGCGTATGCCTCGCGGGCTTCCTCGAACCGCCCAGCAGCCTCGAGGCATGTGATCGCGGCGAAGGCGGCCTGGTCGCGCATGTCGTGGTTCGGGTGTTCTTGCACGAACTGCGTAAACAGCGTATGGGCGTATTCATAGTCGCCCTGATCATAGGCCTGGCCGGCCAGCACCAATTTGGCAAGGGGGGCCACGGGCGCGCTGGAATACCGTGTGGCTACCTCTTGAATCTGCTCGACACTCTGCGCCGAGAACAGCAGTTGCGCCGCCTCCGCATGTTTTTGCGCCTGAAAATTCCGATAAAGCGACCAGCCGAGGAAGAGAGCGGCCGCGGCACCTGCGCCGATCAGAATGGCCACGCCGTTTTCGCGCAGGAAATCAATCGCCTCGGGAACCTCCCGAATCTCGAGCAGCCTGTCTTTGAGCGATGGGGCAGTGGATGCGGGCGAAGTCGGTGATTCCGATGTGTTGGATTCCGGTTGCATACGATTGGGCGGACTGTAGTGGGAGAAAAAGGACGTTGGCAAGGCTTATGGCAGCTTGTCTGCGAAGGCAGCCGCGATCACGGCAGAGCCCGCATCGTTGGGATGAAGCCCGTCGCATTGCAGCTCTCTCGCCCGGTCGCCAAATTCCATTTCGAGGTCAACCAGTTCGACGTTCATTTCCTTGGCGAGCTCCCGTATGCGCGCGCTGTACTCGCGGGCCGGGCCTGTGGCGAACCGCCGAGGTGCCCCGATCGGCACCAGCGTGGCCACAATCGGCACGGTCTTGCGGGCGAGGGCGGCGTTGATGATGGATCGAATATTGTTGATGACCGCATCCGCACTGACGTCGAAGATGGCATCATTGTGCCCGGTGAGGATCAGCAGAAAGCCGGGTTTGTGCCGGTCCAGGACGCGGCCCGCCCGCGCGGCCGCTGCTCCGGACCTCTCCGCGCTGACCCCGGCGTTGATTACGGTGAGCCCGGTCATTTCGGCAATTCGATCCGGGTAGGATTTTGTCTCGTCTTCGCAGGTATAGCCCTGCGTGATGGAATCGCCCAAGGCAACGACTTTATTACGATCGTTATCCCCGAAATCGTGGTCATCATATTTGGAGTCGCCTCCCCCGTCCAAACATCCAGCAACCAGGAAGGAGGCGAATCCCAGCAGGACCGCAATACGCAACTGCTTCATCATGTTCATCAAAATTCCCGGCCCAAATGGGATACACGGAATTTCGAAGAAAATTCAAGCGCTTCGGGCGGGCACTTTCGGGCTTGGTGCGGGCGCGACACCCAAAATCCACCCTTCGATTCGGGCCAGGCGCTCGGTGTCCGGATCGCGCGGCGGCGAAAGCCACAAGGGGAGTTCCCTTGACAGATCCGCTTCGCGTAGCCTACGGCAGGCGGCATAGGCGTCGTGCTGATCCGGGGTGCGATTTCTTCGGGGGTAGGCATGGCGCCAGAGAGAGGGGTAGATTTCGCAAATGATTGATGCGCCGTACCGGGGCGTCCATCCGTCGAAGGGCCAGAAGTGCGCGCGGGATCCCAATCGTCCTCGGAGGTAGAGCAGCCATGGCAGACCGGCGTGGGTCGACTTGGCGACGGAGCCGTTGACGTCGAAGAGAAAGACAGATTTGGCAGCACCGGCAGCGATGTCGCAGAGCCTGAGCCACCGTGAATTCCCCTGCCGCCGAGCTGCGTGTCCCACGATGCCGCGGCGCAGGTCGTCGATCCTAATGCCTGGCTGTCGGGCAGGCCAGTGGCGCTCGAAATCCAAAAGAAACAGGTCCCAATCTAGCGGAAGATGGTGCTCAATGAAGTAGGACAGCGGAAACGAGAATCCGTGGTCGATTCCCACAAGGGTGGGTCCGCCGGTTTCGAGGACCTGCGCAAGCCACTCAGCCAAGTGCCGCCGGGTCCAATGACGTCCACGGATCGGCGGCCTTACGGGGCGGGGCGGCGCGGTTCGAGTGGCGAGATACGCGCGTAGTCCGGGCAACGGGTCATCGGCAGTCTTGGCCCCGGAATAATCAATGGCGATATAACGCTCAAATAATGCCATGGCGTGGCGCCCCGGGCGCGATTCGAACGCGCGACCTGCGGTTTAGGAAACCGCTGCTCTGTCCAGCTGAGCTACCGGGGCGAGGACGCGTTCCCTTGAATTAGGCGACAACCCATCTGGTACACGAGACACGGGGGAATCGCAACTCGCATCGAGAGCGATTCAATCCGTGGGGCCGGCCCGCCCGCAGGCCCGCCCTTCCTTTTTCGGGAACTCCATCCACGCAGAGGGCATCTAACGTGATGAAAAGGAGAATTGACCATGAAAACCATGAACATAGGGGTACAACATGTGGACGACACCAATTTCGACGCGGTGATTGCGAAGGGTGTAGTGCTGGTCGATTTCTGGGCGCCATGGTGCGGGCCCTGCCGCATTCAAAGTCCCATTCTCGATCAGGTTGCAGCCGCGATGGGGGACCGGGCCCTTGTGGCCAAATTGAATGTCGATGAAGCTCCGGCGACTGCTGCGCGGTTCGGAATTCGTTCCATCCCCACCTTGGCGATCTTCAAAGACGGCCAGCCCGTCGGCGCTTTCCTTGGTGTTCAGCAGGCATCCGTTCTGATCCGGGCCTTGGAAACGGTTCTATCCAGTAATGGAGTTCCCGCAAAATAACGAAGGAGGAGCCGCATGACGCTCGAAAATGCCATACGCGTTCTCGCCGGAACATTCGTCCTCGTCAGCCTGGCGCTCGGCCTGTGGGTTCACCCGTGGTGGTTTGCCTTCACCGCTTTTGTGGGCGTGAACCTGATCCAGTCGGCGTTTACCGGATTTTGTCCAGCCGAGAAGATCTTCCAAAGAATGGGTTTCAAACCCGGCGGGCGCGGCTAACGGGTTCACTGCCGGAGGCTTGACCGTCGGCGGACTCGCTTAGCTCACCGAGTTCATCCATTTGCCGAAGGTACTCAAACACGTTTCCGGCTTCTTGTTCGTCGATGACGCTGATGGCGAATCCCACATGGACAACCACATAATCGCCAACCTTTGCCTCGGGCACGTAGGCGAGGTTGACTTCCTTGACGATCCCGCCGAAGCGAACGCGGCCGGAGCGGGTTAGTTCGCCATCGTCTGTAATGGCCTCAATTTGACCCGGGATTCCCAAACACATCGGATTAGGCCCTCGAATCGCTCATACGCCTATCATGGTGCTTTTGGCCCAAGATTCAATCTCCAAGCCACGATAGCCGCCTGTCCCAGCGAAATTCCGCCGTCGTTTGGCGGGACCTGCTCCGGAAAGTAAACCTGCCTTCCGAGTTCGCGAAGCCGCCGAATCGCAAGGGAGAGAAGAACCCGGTTCTGGAAACACCCTCCGCTCAACACAACCGGGAGATTCGGATGGGCCTGGGCCATCGTGGCGATGATGTCCGCCATGGTGTTGTGGAATCTCGAGGCGGAGATGGAAGGTGCGGCGCCGGTCCGTATCTCATCCAACAACGCCCGGATGACGGGAGCCAAGTCGAACACAACCACCGACTCTTCGGTGCGTAACTCGTAGGGATAGGGGGCTGTCACTTCGGTCCCGCGGCAGAGAAATTCCAGCATCTGGGCGGCTTGGCCCTCATAAGTCGCTCGTCTACAAGCCCCCAGCAAGGCCGAGGCTGCGTCGAACCAGCGGCCTGCGCTGCTGGTTAGAGGTGCGTTTTCGCCGCTGCGAATGAGGGCGGCACAAATCCGGATTGATTCCTCATCCATTTCGAGCACGCGGGCCGCGAGCTCAGGCAGTTTGTCGGGGCATGCGGCGCTCAAAACACCAAACGCTGAGTGGACGGGCTTGCGCATCGCGGAATCGCCCCCCGGCAGCCGGAAGCAGCTCAATCGACCGATCCGCAGAAATGAAGATCGAGATACAAGGAGAAATTCGCCGCCCCAGATGGTGCCGTCGCTCCCAAGGCCCGTGCCGTCCCACGCTACACCCAATACGGTACCTTCCAGCCCGTGTTCCGCCATGGCTGCGGCGATGTGCGCATGATGGTGCTGGATCGGAATCGCCTGCAGTCCATGGTCTCGAGCGTAGAGGGATGTCGCGTAATCCGGATGAGCGTCCACGGCCCAAATCTCCGGTCGGACGCCGTAGAGCGCGGGCAGGTCCTCGACGGCCTGCTCGAAGGCGCGCCGGGCTTCCCATGAGTCGAGGTCCCCATGATGCTGGCTCAACACAATACGATCGTGGAACGCGAGCGCGATGGTATTTTTGAGGTGCGCCCCGAGGGCGAGAACGGGGCGGGTCTCGAAAG
Organism: Kiritimatiellia bacterium; assembly: GCA_025054615.1. Classification (NCBI taxonomy): domain Bacteria; kingdom Pseudomonadati; phylum Kiritimatiellota; class Kiritimatiellia; species Kiritimatiellia bacterium. The sequence continues at coordinate 38,069 of JANWZO010000004.1, read as the reverse complement.
GCAGAGGAATCGCCAGCGGGGCATAGCCCCGGGCGCGCCGGATCATGCAGACCCGCCGGTCAACCACGCGGGCCACGGAATCGTCCTGCGGGCGGGCGATCGGCCGGTTGTGCACGAGGAATGCATCGGCGATGCCCGCCAATCGTTCGACGGCCTCGCGCTCGTCGATGCAAATGGGTTCATCGGAAAGATTTCCACTCGTTGCGACGAGGGGGGCAGAAAATTCCCTAAGGATCATGTGGTGAATCGGCGCGTAGGGCAACATGAGGCCGAGTTGAGGATTGCGGGGCGCTACCGATTCGGCGACTCCATTCGTCATACGTCGCGCCACTAGGACAATCGGTGCGGCCGCCGAGAGCAGCAAATCGATTTCAAGATCCGACAACTCGGCCAGCTCGCGGGCCCAAGCGAGATCCGGGACCATGAGGGCGAACGGTTTTTCGTCGCGCCGTTTGCGCCGGCGCAGTTCGCGAACGGTTTCCTCCGACCGCGCGTCGCACATCAGGTGGAAGCCGCCGATCCCCTTCACGGCCACAATTTGCCCCGCGCGCAATCGCCGCACGGTTTCACGCACTGCCCAATCGCGCCCGCCTATGCGCGTCCCGCGCGCATCCAACAACTCGACGGCGGGTCCGCATCGGGGACAGGCGATCGGTTGGGCGTGAAAGCGGCGATCTTCCGGGTTTTCGAATTCGGCCCGGCATTCCGAGCACATGGGAAAATCGCGCATGGTGGTCCGCTCTCGGTCGTACGGAATGCCGGTGATGATGCTGTAGCGCGGTCCGCAGCGGGTGCAGTTGATGAAGGGGTGCCGGTATCGGCGGTTCCGGGGGTCAAAGAGTTCACGAAGACAGGCCGGGCAGGTCGCCAGGTCCGGCATCACCAGAGCCTCTCGTGTACCGCCAATCGAACTGTCTGCGATTCGAAACGGCTCTGGCGCGTCTGCCTCCGAGACGGATAGAACGCGGATCTGGTCGATTCGAGCGGGTAGCTGACATTCCCGGCGCAGAGTCGGGGCGAAAAGCTCGACGCGGATCGGCGGTCCCACCAGCCGAATTCGGACGCCACCGGGTTCGTTCCACACTGCGCCGCCCAGCCCGAGCCGATGTGCTATGCGAAAGACCAAAGGTCGAAACCCGACGCCTTGCACCGCTCCCGTAACGAGCAGTTCCATAACCTGCATGCGGAGAGCATGCAACCCCGGGCGTTATCAAGCAACATTCGTGAGTCGGGGGCATAGAGTTATGCCCGCTTGACGCTTCAGGCGGACCGTGCCATGTGCGGTCAGAAGGCTGGGTCTAGAGTTTACGGCTGACTCCGGATCGCTCGCGAACAGTTCCGCCCACCACAATGGCGGCGCTGATGAGCACCAGGTTTTTGACGATGTATTGACCTTCAATTGTGAGGCCGAATGGTATGGATGTAAAACAGACATCCGGTAGTAGCACCAACGGCAAAAACGTACCAGGCATTTGAAGGAACAGGAGGGCGATTGCCACTCGAGCCAGCGGCCGGATCAACAACCCAACGCCGATGATCACCTCCCACCAGCCCAGCACCGGAATGAAGAACTCGGGTGAAACCCAGTACACCGTTCGCGCTACAAGCTCCTGCGCGGGGCTCATTCCGGCTGTTTTCAGCGCCCCAAACCAGAGAAAGACGATGCCAAGAGAGACGCGGAGCATACGGATTCCGTTTCTTTCCATCCATCCGGCGATCAGCGGGTCGATTCTGTCAAATAGATGCTCCACGGCAATTCAACCTACGCTGCTGGAAAGCACTTGCAAGCATTGTTCGGACCCATGGCGGCTGAATCGGATAGGTCGCGCATGGAGCTCCGCACGTCGAATCCGCCGTCGACACAATAAATAACAGAAGCATAACGAAATCCGCTCGAATAGAAACGCTTTAATTTGATCGAAGTGACGCTAGTGCAAGCCGTAACGACGGAATAGTGCCGGCTCCGCCCTTACACAACACTTACGATCGGCTAGCGATAAAAAAGCCAATTTCAAACGCATGAGATTTGTGTCCTGATGTAAATTTTGAATCTGATCGGCATTTGGATGGAAAGCCATGTTGTCGGCTTCGTTGATCAGCACATGGGGACATGCGCGGTCGGTCGCTTTCGGCGTCAAACCGGTTTACCTGATCTGCATTTTGATAGGAATCTTTTGCGGCATTCCGGGGGGATTGAGGTCCTCATTGGCGCAAACTGTGTACGACTGGCGAAGCGATGCGCCGGATGAATTTTGGCGACAGGGGGCGGCAGGTGCGCGATGGGATCCCGGCGGTTTATGGAATGAGCCGCCTCCCGGAAATATCCTCCGTTTCAACAACAATCATCGTCCTGTCACGACAAACAACGTGGCGGGCACCTACAATATTCATCAAATCATTTTCGGTTCCTCAGCGACAGTCAGCCGAACGAATCGCGGGAATGCCGTGCGACTGTACGATTTCAGTGGAGCCGACCCCAAGATTGAGAATCTTTCAACCGGTCATCATGCGATCGAACATTCTGTCGAAGGCGATGGAGATTTTGCAGATCCTCTTGAAATTAACCCCATCAATGGGAGCCTCACGATTCGTGGATCCCTCAACAATCAGGGATCTCCAATCAACATTTGGGGGAACAACGGTTGGACCGTCTCGCTGTTTGGTGTTGTCTCCGGAGCCGGCGGGTTGACGGTTCTTCAAAACAGCACGGTCATCTTGACGAACAACAACACGTTCAGTGGAGACATCAATATCTTCACTGGCGCCGTCGAGGCAGGTCGCAGTCCCTCGGCCTTGGGCAGCGGCAGCATATTCATCCGCGCCACCGGGACTGCGCTTCGACTCCGAAATGACGCAAATATCAGTTTCAATCGCAACACCACCATCAACACGAACACAACAATTTCCGTCGGTCGATACTCCAGCGGTTCTGGAATCACCAGCACCATGGGGACATTGACCATCAACGCGAGTACCTTGCGAGTTGCGGTTGGGCCGAACGTGAGCAGCGGTTCAGCGGGACTGACATTCGGCAATACAACCTTCAGCGCCACGCCTCCCACATTTGACATCGATGATAACGTGGTTTTGACGCTCGGATCTCTTCAGAGCTCCGGAAATTTCACGAAAACGGGACTGGGTCAACTAATCCTTGGCTCGGCCGCGGGAGCCGGTCGGACCAGCGGTACATTGACGATTCAGGCCGGCAAAGTGCGGTTCGGTAACGTGGACAATCCGATCGGCCCTGCCGCATGCAGCATCACCCTTGCCGGGGGTGAACTCGAGCTTGGCCGGACCGGTTTGACGCTCAACGAATATCCGGTAACGGTGACGGGAGACGCGAGAATCACACCGGACCGGGCAGGGACATCCCCAGCGAATCATTCCAACCGACTCGGCACCCTTAGCATCGGTGCCCATCGCCTGACCGTCATAAAAGGCGCCTTCGTGCAATCGCCTGGCACCTCCACGTTGCAATTGGCGGCGACGACGCTCAGCGGGGATGCGATATTCGCGGTCAGCAATGAAACGCGGATCCTGTTCAATTCGACCATTAGCCTCGGCAGCCACGTAATGACAGTCACCGGTGCGGGAGAAGTGGTGGCGAGCGGTGCGATTAGCGGGAGCGGAGGTCTTGCCGTTCAAGGACCCGGTTTGGTCGTATTGTTGGGTGTCAACACGTATACGGGCTCAACCGTCGTGAATGGCGGCACGTTGAGGATGAGTGGCGTCGACAGGCTTTCGTCCAACACTGCGGTGACAGTCGGCAGTGCGGGCACGTTCGATTTGAGTAACAACAATACCCGCGTGGCATCACTCGCGGGGTCCGGATCTGTGACACTCGGATCCGGCCATTTGACCATAGCGGGCAATTCCAGCACGACTTTCGGAGGTACCATTTCGGGAACAGGCGGTTTGGGCAAAGAAGGCACTGGTACGTTGACTCTGTCGGGGAATAATACGTACAGCGGTCCGACGACCGTCAGTAACGGGACCCTTCTGGTAAGCGGATCCATTCCGAATTCCGCTGTTTTGGTGATAACGGGGGCTACGCTTTCCGGCACCGGCACGGTTGGAAATTTGACGATCGGCGGACTCGTCAGCCCAGGTAACTCGGCGGGCAGCACGGGTGTCCTGACCGCGGGATCGATCACGCTTCAAAGCGGAGGGGGTTATACGTTCGACATTTCAAATGTGTCCGGCTCGCCAGGAACTCATTGGGACGTGGTAACGGGTTCCGGTGTGCTGACTGTTCCCCCGTCGGGAACCTTCACGATTTACTTGAACGGGAATCCCGCCGGCTTCAACAGCGCCGGGTCCTATGCTTGGACCATCATGAATGGATCCAGCATTTCTGGTTTCGATCCGTCCCGCTTTGCTGTCAATACGGCTGGATTCACGCCATCTTTTGGCGGATCCTTCAGCGTGGCCCAGTCGGGGACCAATCTTCAGCTCGTGTATTCTCCGCCCGGCGCATCCCCGCCGATAGTCACAACGACGGAGGCTTCAGACACAAATTTGACATGGGCAACGAGCGGCGGGAACGTGACCTCCGACGGCGGCGCAAGCGTGACCAATCGCGGTGTCGTATGGAGCACCTCGCCCGGGCCGACTGTACCTGGAGCTCAAACCACCAATGGTGCAGGGACCGGAGTATTCACTGCGATCATGACGAATTTGGTGCCGGGCGTCACCTATTATTATCGTGCCTTTGCGCAAAACAGCGCGGGCACAGGCTACGGTTCCGAGTTCTCCCTCACCACGCCGTGTTACACGGCGGGGCCAACTGTGACAGCCGCAAGCGGCATCGGTTACACGAATTTCACGGCAAACTGGCTTGCCCTGGCGGGAGCTACTTCCTATCGACTCGATGTGGCAACCTCTTCGACGTTTTCCGCATCTGTTTCGGTCACGAATTTTTACGAATCGATGGGGACTTCGGGGGCAAATGGAGACAGCATCGCCACTCACGAGAGCAACAACCGATTCGATAACGTGGCTCTGACCATGAGCGGAAGCGGCGATATGCGGAATACGTTTCCCTCCTCCGGCTATCCAACTGCGTCAGGCGGATTTAATGTCATGCTTAATGCACCTAGCGAAAATTTCATCATCGCTGGGATCGACTCATCGGGGCTTTCGAATATGCGGATTCGATTCGGCGTACGAAAGTCGACGAATGCAGAAGATGGAAGTTCCTTGGCGCTTGAAGCGAGTACGAATGGGACGGACTGGGTCTCCTGCGGAACGATATCGTTGCCGACGGGAACCGGTACTGCAACTTGGTACTATCGCACGAATGATGTTCCCGCTTCCATGGCCGGAACGAATATGCGGATCCGGTTTCAATCCTCTTCCTCAGTGGAATTTCGAATCGATGATGTAATGCTAACTGGTGATTCGATCCTATCTGCTTTTGTTCCAGGATATTCCAATCGCGTCGTCACAGGCACGAGTGCACTTGTGACGGGGCTCACCGATGGCGTCACATATTATTACAGAGTCCGGGCCGTTGGTGGAGGAACCTGTGTGAGTCCGAATTCCGATACTCAATCGGTAACGACCCTTGCCTACAATCCGCCGGGCATCGGAATTGGAGGCAACTTGGCAGCTACAAGCACTATCGGCGGCGCGGTTACGTTGTCGTTTGCAGTCACCAATGTCGGTCAGCGGTTGCTGTCGTACCAGATTACAAACAACGCGCCGGCATGGCTGGTGGTCAGCCCGACCGCCGGTGTCTCCATAGCGGAGAGTAACTCACAGTCCCATTCGTTGACGCTGTGGGCGACGAATCTCGCGGCAGGCGTTCACACGGGGCGGGTCGTTGTGTTCAACACCGGGGTCGGTCCCAATACCGCCTCCAATAGTCCGCAGCTGTTTGATGTGGTTTTCACGGTGAACGCGATTACATCCGTCCTTTCGGCGGGCGTTACGAATGACGGGAACGAATTCGTCCGCCTCGGATGGACAAAATCTCCGGCGTTTGATGTGCTGATTTTGCACCGCGAAACAAACGCGCCCGCCGCGCCGATCAATGGGACGTTATACAACGTCGGAGATGTGATTTCCGGCCACACGCGGGTTATTTATAAGGGTGCGGGCTCGAACCTCCAGCACGTGGTGCGACCGGGCAGCACGAATCACTACGCGTTTCACTCGATTTTCAGCAACCATTACTCCTCAGTTGTTTCGGCCTCGGCAACTGTCGGGATTTATGGGGTCAGCGAGATCGTCGAAGTGTTTGCCTACACCTCAGGTGTACAAGCGTTCAACTTAGGCGGAGGATCGGGGTGGGGCACGAACATCTGGGTCGGCGACACGAATCGATTCTCCGTTTCGAATCTGAGTTTCTCCGCGATTGCGGACTACCCGACTCCGCGCGCCAACAAGATCGCTGTCAGCCCGCTGGATGGTGAAACCTTGGGAATCAGCCGCCGCCTTGCCACGCCGATTTCAGACGGGCGAATTTACGTGGGATATATCGTGAATTTCGAATACGCGGGTTCTGGCAAATATGTCGGCGTACAACTGTTTTCAAATACGACAGAACGACTGTTTGCCGGAGAGGTGTCCACCGCAGATTTGAGGCTAGGCATCGACGGCACCTCGTCTACGCGAGTCATGAACAACGGATTCGGGCAGGATTATCTTGTCATTCTCCGGTATGATTGGGCAGCCGGCCAGGCTGTCGCCAGCGCGTTCAAGATTGGCACCGACTCCGTACCGACCAACGAGCCCGCGACGTGGGACATTAGCGTCACCAAGGCAAGCAATCTCGTTGGCCAGATCAATGCTGTGCGGCTCGTCGCAGGCACAACGGGATCCGGGACGCCGGGTACGACCTACTTTGATGAACTTCGAGTTGCGACGACCTGGGAAGACCTCCTCGGGATCTCGCCGCCGGGCGTGGGGCCCGTGATCTACGACGGATTCGCATCCAGCTCCGGCACCCTGAACGGAGGTGGGGGCGGTTCCGGATGGTCGAACTTCTGGATTCTGGGCGGCGATCCTTATGCGGACTACTCGTCTGGCTCCTTCCACGTGACCAATTCCTCCTACCCGCCTCCCACGGGGAACAAAGTGGTCCTATACGGCGATGTCAATGGTCGTACGGTCTTGGCGACGAGGGCGTTTGCGCAGCCGTTCACGAACGGAACCGTCTACTTCGCCTGGATCCAAAACTACCAATACAACGGCACCGACAAGTTTGCGGGCATCCGGCTCATGCAGGGTTCGACGGAAAAAGCGTTTATCGGCAAGGTGGCCGCCGCGAATCAAGCCCTGGGGATTGCCGAGAGCTCCGCGAATGCGGTGTCGTCAAACAACCTTCTGCACGGGGTCGGCAACGATTATGTGATCGTGGCGAAATACGATTTCGCGACCCGCGAGCTAAGCGCGACATCGTACAAACTCGGCAGTGATTCCATTGCCGAGGAACCGAAGGGGTACTGGCAAGTCACAACCACGCAGAGCTTTGGGCATATCACAAGCTTGACAGGCGTTCGTTTGGCGATCGGTGCCGCGTCGAGCGTGCAAATCGGGCATGTGTACTACGACGAAATTCGAGTGGGCACCAACTGGTATCAGGTTACCCGTCGAGATGGAGAAGCCCAATTTCAGGCGATGGCAAATGGACCGGTGCCGCGGTTACTCTACGTCGGTACTAATTATAATATATCACTCAATCCACAGGGCGCATCGAACGACATCACAGTTACGGATGCCGATTTGGCGAATACATCTGATCCTCTGGACATTGCCGTTTTGTGGAGCAATCAGTTCGGCGTCTTCCTGACCAACGCCAACGGCTCTCTCAACATCGGCTCGCGCGCCGGGCGCGTGAATCCGAATTTCGACCCGGTGGTCCTCGCCGGTACCGGGTCGCAATTTCAGAGTTTCGGGTTTGACGCGCCGTTTACGAACTGGATCGGTGTGAACGGCGCCACGGTCGTGACGACATATCAGCGGCAGGCATTTTCGATTACGAATTCATCGTTCGACGACACGTTCTACATCACGCTGAGCGCCGAGAACAACAATATGGGTGGTGGCGTGACGAACGCGCCCAACGGCGCGGACCCGATTCCGCTCTGGCGCGCGTTGACGGTGAATACCGCTTTGCAATTTTTTGTGAAAGACGACGACCCCAATCCACCGGAACTTTTCGAATTCACCCTTGATGGCGTGGGGGGCTCCGGTTCTTCGAATCTGTTGCCGGGCGCGGTTGCGCTCATCGGGTTGAATGGCGCACACACTCAGGAGAGATTCTCCTTCGTTGTACTTGCACCTTTCCCGGCGGGAACCCGTTTGCTCTTCACCGACTGCGGCTGGGATGCCAATTCGAACAACTGGTATAACCTCAATGAATTCCACACCAATACCTGGGTTGCATCCGGAAACATGGACGTGGGTACGGTTGTGGAACTTACGATTACGAACATCAATAACGCCGGGGACCAGATTGTGGTTTACCAGTATAATGGCACGGCCAGTCCCACCACCGATCCGGATAATATCACGTTCCTATATGCGCTGAATCTCGGACCCGGTTGGTTCACCAACCTCGCCTATCCGGGCGGCGGCACGAATAATCAGAATTCCATGCTTTATCGCGGGCTGACGAATGGGGTCAATGCGGTGAGCGTGCCGATCGCCCCGAATCCTGTCAACGCGCGCTACATCGGGCCGACCACAGGCACCGCATCGTATCTTCTGAGCCAGATTAGCAATTCGAACAACTGGCAGTCTTTCCCTAGCGGATATCTGGACATCACGAATTATTCGTTCAACGTCATTGGACCGGGCGATTTCGACTGGAATTCGCCCGAGCTGTCGGACGCCCAGGTGCTGGCCGGCGGTTACCGCGTGACAAACGTGGTCCGCGATCTGGACGCCGGCCTCATCGCGACGAATAAGCCCTTCGGCCACGCGCCGTATTTCATGCTTCTGAACACAAACGGGTCTGTAATCGTTTCGAACATTTTCCCCGTCAATTTTGCGGATGGCACCAAGACCCCGGTGACCAACCGAGTGAGTGCGCCAGCTGGGACATATTCCAACATCACCCTGGGCACGGTTACAGCGCTCACGGCGGTTGCTGACATGGACAATGATCGATCGAACGATACCCAGTATCGGACCAACCGGCTTCCCGTCCTCGTCTATGATGACGATCCGGATCCGCCCATCGTTGGACCTGGCGGTGTCGCGCTGATGATTGGAACACAGTCACTCGCTTCGACGAACCGCACGGAGCTCGTTGCGGCGTGGAATTTCAATAATGCCGGCTCGCGTATGGCCGTCAGCCACGGCTCGGGCACATTGGTCGACACGTTGATCTCGACCAATTCTAATACAGGCACGTCCCTCAATTCCTACGAGAATGATCCTGCGGGCGATGACCTTACCGTTCAGGGATCGGGGAATATCGGGCGGTCCCTCCGTTTCGATCTCGACATGTCGGGCCGGAAGGACCTCGTGGTGAGTTTCGCGGCGCGGCGCTCCAGCACCGGATACGACTCCAATCGGATTGAGGTTGCTGTTGGGTCGGGCCCCTTCGTCGTCGTCAATGCTAATTGGGCACCGGCCCTCGACACATGGGGCACTCACACGTTTGATCTGTCCTCGTATACCAATCTAAATGGCGCGCCGCAGATTTCATTCCGCATCACATTCGGAACGAATGCTGTATCCGGACTCGGCAACAATCGGTTTGATAATTTCCAATTCAATGCGGGGTACATCACCTATTACGAAGTAACAGATGGCGCACTGGCGACGGTCGGATCAACAAACCCGATTCGATTCAGTTTCAACGCGTACGACACCTACAGCGGCTTGGCGCGCGGGACGGCCTTCGATGGGACGAACATGGCCGTGACGGTTGGCGGTTTGGCCACGAACAACACAGCGGCATATCAGGCCGGACTCAGCAGCGCAAGCACGACGGGGGCGGCGTCCACGAGTGTCTGGCAATTTACATCCATCTCGTACAGCCAGATTGGAGACCTCCACGCGGATGGAAAAAGCAATCGGCCCATTCGGGCGACGATGGCCGATTTGGATAACGATCGCCCGTCGGATGCGGCCTACCGCAGCAACACCCTCTTCGGCATCTGGCGCGTTATCGACGATGATACAAACACCCCCGTATTGGCGGATTTGACATTCCCGAATGCCGCCGCCCGCCCCTTCGTCGTGTTGACCAATGGCGGGACATTCGCCGCAGGGGAAACTATGCGAAGCCTCGACCGGCGAAGTGGAACCGGTACGAACACGGTTTGGACTCTATCGGATGGAGATTTGGCGGCATCGGGATCCATCGGTCTCCAGTTCGCTTTTGGTGCCCGGGATGTGGATAGCGGGGTCAGCCGCGGTAACACGGGCAGTACCAATACGGTCATGAGTTTCAGCATCGGGTCGGTGATGGTCGGCAACGTGTCGAACTACAATGCCAGCCTCTCATCGGCCCAGACTGCCACCAATCAGGTCCTGACGAATATCTGGAGTTTTGGTGGAGGCGTGTTCGGCTACTCGTACATCGGCTCGTTGATGGCCACCAACATCCATCTCAATCCACTGGCGACGACGACCCGGCCGGTGTGGGTCACGATCCCGGATACGGATGATGATCGGCCGAACGACCGGATGACGCTGATCTCCCATCAGGTAGGATTCGTTCGAATCGCGGACGACGATGCTCGCGGACCTGTGATCGCAAGCGCAGTGGCTGAGGGCACGACGGGCAACGAGACCAATTTCCTTGAAACCTTTGAGCCGGCCACCGGATGGACCAACACGGTTTCATTTAGTGGTTCGTGGACGAACACGGTCAGCAACGGCACGTACATTGCAAGCGGAGAAGTTCTTTGGGGTTCGCTAAACCCGAAAGTCTCGGGAACACGTCGAATCGGATTGCTCACCAACGCCGCTGCGACGAACACCTGGCTGCAATTGCCCCCGGTCAGAGATCCGGGAACCTTCACCGTCTTTGCGGGTCGCTTCGGTCCGGAAGAACCCACGAACGACGTCGCGGTCTGGCTCGAACGCCTCGATGGCTCCACGTGGACAAATCTGGGAACTCACCTCGTCGGCGCGCGGAATCCCGAATTCGAAATGCTGAGCTGGAATGTAAATGTGGACGGCGTGGTCACGCTCCGCCTGGTGCGCGCGGCAACGGGCGTGCAGGTCTACATGGATGACATCAACATCACGCCGAACCCCGAGTGGGTAAGCACGAATCAATTGACGATTCGCTGGACCGCCGCTGTCGATGATTTTTCTGGGGTTGACGAATACCGACTTGTGATGCCTGCCGTGGGCACGACCGTTCCCTCCACCACCAACGCGGGTAGCGGAATTTCGGCCTCGGTGACAAGTCACACGGCCAGCATCCTGCACCAGGAGGGCATCATTACCGGCTTCGTCTTCGCCGTGGATGATGACAATGACCGTCCTGCGGACCGCGCCATCGGCAATCTCAAACCGCTCGTGGTGCGCGTCGATACCAGCCCTCCGCCGCGCGCAACCCAGCTGCGCGCAACGGACGCGGCCGCCGGATATCTCTTTGATCCAAGCATCGATGAAAGCTCCGAGATCAAGGTGGAATGGCGGCCGGGCGGCACCAATGAAGCTCAGGCAGCGGGATGGCGCTCGAGTGATAGCTCCGCCCTGTCCCCATGGGATTCCTACATAGTGCGGTATTACGAGGTCCTCGATACGAATGGAACGCCAGCGCCAAATGCCCTAACAATCACTCTGACCCGGACTTCCGCCGGCTATTCGAACGCCCTCGGAAACTGGGCATTTACCAATCTCGTCCTCTCCAATCTGCAATTCGACACGTATTATCGCATCGAAATTCAGGGTCGTGATCTCGCTGGGAACATCGGCTTGGCCACCAGCGTGATTGGGAACACGGACCGGTTCATCGTCACTCAGGGCTTGACCCGCGCGAATCTGGGCCTGGATTTGAAGTGGACCGGTCCTACCAATGAGTCAGTGTTACGCGACTACGACGTCATTTTTATCGATTCGCCGCACGGCTTCCGCAACACCCTGACCAGCCAGTGGCAGTTCCTTCAATATACCAATCGCCCTCGATTGTCCGATTTCGGAGGCACCAACCGCGTGGCGCCCGGGCTGCTGACCGGAACCACGTATCGCTTCTATCGCGTCGCCCGACAGGATCGTTGGAAGACCAACCAGAATCCTCGGGTTGGAAGCGCAGAGATTTATGTGGCCAAGGCTTTGCGGATGAATCCGGGCGAAAATTGGTACTCGCTGTTCAGCTTCCCAGATCCGGCTACCACGAATGAAATGGAAAGCACGGTCGCCTATGTCTTCGGCACCAATACGCTGCCCGCCGGGACGACCTTCGCATCGTCGACCCGGATATCCTGGTTCGCGCACTCCAACGCAATCAATCATCAAGGTTCTGCGCCAACCTGCATCGTTTGGCTCTCCAGCAGTGCTGGTTGGATCTATCAGCTCGGCGGAACGGGCAACGCCAACAACAAGCGGGTTCCGCTCGGCCAGGGTTTCCTCATTGAGCTGCCGACCAATGCTTTGCCGACGAACCTCGTGCTGGTAGGTCGCTTGGCCACGCAGGCGCTCGTGCGCACCATCCCCGCCGTGTCAAACACCAACGCGCCGGAGTTTCACGTGTTGAGCCAGCAAATGGCTGAACGGATTCCCGTTTCCAATTTCGTCAAACAGTTCAGTGGCTTCCAGGGTGGCGTGCATCCGAATTTCGCGGACGAGATCCGCATTCTCAATAATCAGCCGACGAATGGACTCAGCCAGGGATCTCTGACGCAACCGAGGATGCGCATTTGGCTGAGCACACTCGCCGTGCATTCGAACGCGCCATGGCGGCTCGCCACAAGCGGCTCGCCGAACACCATGCCCAGCGCGATGAGCCAGATCATTGAACCGGACGATGCCATCATCATTGTCCGGCGCAAACCGTCGGTTGTCATTTGGACCAACGCGCCCACCTACAGCGCGCCCACGAAGAATTTCTCACCATGAAGAGCATGATCATGTTATCGGATTGCTGGGATATGCCGCGCATGGAGTCGGCGAACCCGTTTTCTGTTCCCACTGGGCCGCGATACTCCCTAGCGATCCGCCCCCTATTCCTGCTGACCTGCATCGTGGCATTTCTTGGCGGTCTGTTCGCTTCGACCGCTTGGGGGGGTCTCAACGCTCCGCTCGCGTACGACACTGCGGCCTCAATGGTCGACGAATTTGGGAACGTTCTTCCTGGCACATTGGAGGAACCCGGAGCTCGTGTGGAGATTCTGACTGCAGACGCTGGAATCTACCCGCCGTCAACGGATGGTTCGCCACACCCCAGCAATGAGGTACTGGCCGTCACGTACATCGGAGCCGGCGTGGATCCCGGCGCTGGCGCCCTCGGAAAAGTGTCGGGCGCGCTGCTGATCGATCGTTCAAACGGCGCGCGTATCTTCGCCCGTATCTTCAACAGGCCAACGCGCGAGGAATCCTCATTTTATGCCGATAGCACAGTCTTCACCAACCCGGTGTCACACTATGGCGTGTTTGTCATCGACGTTACGCAGATCGACAGGCCGCTCGATACGGGAGATGACGATTGGGACGGCCTCCACAACTCATGGGAGAAAAGCTACGGAACCGACAAAGACAATCCGGACAGCGATGGAGACCGTGTGAGTGACCACGATGAAGTCCGTGCGGGCACGGATCCGCTGGATCCGGCTTCTCACCTACAAATGGTCCGCCTCAATCCGGTTGAGGATTCTGACGCGATAATCGTCGAGTGGGATGCCGTGGCCGGCAAAGTCTATCAGTTGCAACACGCCGAATTCGCAGGCGATCCAGCAGATTTTTACTTCACGAATGTTAATGAGGAGTTGACCGCGACGGGAGCGGTTGCGCAAACGATTGTCACCAACCTCGCTCCAGGCGTGTTGCGTGTGCGGCTGGTCGAATGAGTCAGCAATCTCTCATGGCAATTTCGCAATCGGCTAATCAAAGGATAAAAAGTCTGTACCATCTGTAAGAAGGTATTGGAGGTGTTGTAATGAGGATTTTCATCGGATGTTTCGCCTTGATCGCGACTGTAAATGCAGTGGCGCAGTCTGTGGTGATCAACGAATTTCGAAATGCATCGCCGGACATCGTTGAATTGCTGGTCATTCAGGACGGCCTCGACATGCGCGGCATGATCCTGAAAGATTATTCGTCAAGCGGCGGCAACGACAACGGAGGTGGCTATTCGTTCACGAGCAACGCGCTGTGGTCCAGCCTTCCTGCTGGCACCATCATCGTTCTTCGCAAGGACGATTCGGCTGCAGATACGACAGTCGGCTCCGGGGACTACAACCTCGATGTCGGCCTCTCCAATCTAACCTATTTTGCCGCGGAATCGGGCACCTTCGACATTGCGACGCATGAAATTGTCCAAATCAAGGGCGCGGGATCGGGCCGGTCTGGCACAACCGGCGCCATCCACACGTTCGCGTCCGGGGTCGCTGGAACGAACACATTTTTTGCGTCGTCGCCCTCGCCCAAGCTCCGGACAGTTACTGGAGATTCGGGTATGAATGAATCCGCGGAGGCGATGACTCCGAACCAGGCTCTTGCCGATTATGATGGAAACAATGCCCTTGGCGACCGTGCCGCCGGCAGCATCGGCACATGGAACAACGCGAATAATCAGGCATTCATCCTTAGCCTGCGCGGCGGAGGGTCCGCAACCACCGTTCAGTTCGGTGTCTCGGGAGACGTCGTCAGCGAGGGAAGCGGTACGTATACCGTGCTGGTTTACAAGACCCAACCGTCCGGAAACGTCAGCGCATCCCTCTCGATCGGTGGGACGGCGACCTTGGGATCCGGAAATGACTACACCATCAGCACAACGAATTTTTCTCTCATCGGGGCCGTAACCTCGATTGCCATAGAGATCACAATCAATGATGATTCCATTGTCGAATCTTCCGAAACCGTCGTTTTGACGATTACAAACGTCACCGGCGCCACTGTTGGGACGCCCTCGACATTTACATTGACGATCAACGACAACGATTTTGCCCCGCCGCCCGCGGGCGAGCCATGGATTAACGAGTTCAACTATGACCCGCCAGGCACGGATTCTAACGAATTCGTTGAGCTGGCAGGTCCGGCAGGTCTGGATCTCAGTAACTATCTGCTAGTGCTGTACAATGGATCGGGGAATATGCCCTACAGCAACGTTTTTTGCTCGGGGACGATTCCCGACGAAGGTTGCGGGTTTGGCGCCGTGGCATTCGATACGCCGAATCTGCAAAACGGTGCTCCGGACGGCATTGCGCTGGCCAAGGTCGTTGGCGGCACGACGACGCTGGTGCAATTCATCAGCTATGAGGGCCCCATGACAGGGTCTGGTGGACCCGCGGATGGCGTAACGTCTCAAAACGTCGGCACACAGAATGGCATTTCCGATACGCTTCAACTCGCCGGCGCCGGTACAAATTATGCCGCATTTACCTGGGTCACGGGCACGGTCAGCCGCGGGATCCTTAATGTGGGCCAGAATATCGTACCCTGCGGCGGAGGGCCGGCAACCAATGTCTATTTCGCGCTTGCTTCGGCATCTATCGGAGAAGCCGGCGGCGCGTACACGGTCGCTGTATTCAAGACCCAACCTTCAGGAAACCTTAGCGGTTCGATCGCATTGAGCGGCACGGCCACCCTAGGTTCTGGCAACGATTATACAATCGATTCAACCAACTTCTCGCTTATCGGGACCACCACCTCGGCATTTTTCGTCATCACAATCAACAATGACGCCCTGGTCGAAACTAATGAAACCGTGATCCTCACGCTTACGAACGTTGTCGGCGGCGGCATTGGATCCCCCGCCACATTCACTCTCACGATTACGGATGACGATACCTTTGGTCCGGCCCCCTCCCTCAATGTGTGGATCAACGAGCTCCATTACGACAATAACGGTGTTGATGTGGACGAGGGCGTGGAAATCGCCGGACCTGCGGGAGTCAATCTTACCGGGTATTCGCTGTGGCTCTACGACGGCGGCGGCGCCTGCTTCTGCCATTATGCCTCAACGAATCTTTCCGGCGTGATCCCGGATCAGTCCAACGGGTTCGGAACACTATGGTTTGCGATTTCGAATATCCAAAATGGCCCGGACGGCATCGCGCTCGTCTACGGGGCCACACAAGTGCTGCAATTTATTAGTTACGAAGGGTTTTTCACCGTCACCAACGGGCCCGCCGCTGGACTGACCTCCACGGATATTGGTGTCGCGCAGCCAACCACCGGCCCGGTCGGCCACTCGCTCCAGCTCTGTGGGAGTGGCACAAACTACGGCGCGTTCTCGTGGTCGACGAATCGGCCGCATTCACGCGGACTTCTCAACGATTGCCAAACGATCCCCGCGGGATCGTCCTACAGCCCCGCGCAGACCGCATACATCGTTGCGTACTGGGGCTCTGTGGGATCTTACACAGGGGACCAGGCCGATGACGATGGCGATGGTTTCTCGAATCTGGAGGAATTCATCGCCGGCACGGTACCGGTTCCGCCAGGTGGCGCGACGAATTTCCTGCGGAGCATCGCGATCACCAATGCTGCATCACGGTTCATCGTAACACCTTCGGTGACCGGCCGTCTGTATCGGCTGTGGGCCGCGCAACAACTTACCGGGACTCAGCTCTGGACATCCATTGCCGGCCCCGTTGCTGGCACCGGCGGCAACATTTCCCTGCCCGACGGCGTGGTGACAAACTTCCGTGCCTACCGCGTCAGCGTCGAGCTCGAGAATCCCTGACCGCGCCAAGGCCCCCACATCGACCTAGAACGGGTCGGGTTCCAACCCGACCGTTGGAGGGACGCCTTCCACGGCGTCCGGAAATCGAATCCACGATGGCGGCGGTGGAACGGCGCCCTCCACAACCGGCGCGGGTGGAACCGCGCCCTCCACATAGGGTCCGCATCTGGAGGGACAGGTTCCACCCTGTCCCCAGAAGGCGCGGGTCGAACTGGGCCCTCCACGGGAATTGAAATCGTCGCCGGTGAAACGGCGCCCTCCGAGGCGTATTTCTGGCTGATCGATTTCTCGCGGCCAACGCATCGGAATGATCTGTTGCGAGCTGATTTCAGATTCTCTACATGTTGACGGCTGCATGGAGAGCCACGACGCATGAGCCAATCATCGCCCAAGACATTCTGGTGGGGGGTCGCTACGTCGGCCTATCAAATCGAAGGCGCTGTGCGGGAGGACGGTCGCGGGGAATCGATCTGGGACCGCTTTTGCCGTGTGCCGGGGGCCGTCGAACGGGGGGATTCGGGCGATGTGGCGTGCGACCACTATCATCGGTACGCAGAGGACATCGCGCTGATGGCGGAGCTTGATGTCAATGCATACCGCTTTTCGATCGCATGGCCTCGAATTTTTCCTGAGGGTCGCGGGCGCGAGGAGCCACGCGGGATCGCGTTTTATGATCGGCTGGTCGACGCGCTCCTAGAGCAGGGCATCCAGCCGTTCGTGACGCTCTACCACTGGGATCTGCCCCAGGCCCTGGAGGACGAGGGCGGGTGGCGGAACCGGCATATTGTGGATGACTTTGCCCGATATGTGGACCGGGTGAGCCGAGCGCTCGGAGACCGCGTGAAATACTGGACAACCCACAACGAGCCCTGGTGTATCGCGACCCTTGGCTATTCGAACGGAATTCACGCGCCCGGTGTGCGCGATCCAGCGGCGGCGCTCGCGGCAGCGCACCATCTGTTGCTGTCGCATGGACGGGCTGTGCCGATTCTACGCGCGAACGTCCCCGGCGCAAAAGTTGGGATCGTGCTGAACCAGCTCTGGGTGATACCCGCCTCTGCGCGCGCGGAGGACGCCGAAGCCGCGCGCGCCCTCGACGGCGATTTCAACCGTTGGTATCTCGATCCGCTGTTCAGGCGGGCCTATCCCGAGGACCGCGTCGCGGCATACCGGCGAGATGGTCGACTTCCGGCCGGCCCTCTCCCCTTCGTCCATGCTGGAGATTTTGAGGAAATTAGCCGCCCCATCGATTTTCTGGGAGTCAATTACTACACCTGCGCCCGAGTGGCCGCCGGGGATGCGCCAGGCGAGATTCGGAGTCTGCCCCCGGAAGGCGAGCCGACCGAGATGGGATGGGAGGTCTATCCGCAGGGCCTATACGAGACCTTGATGCGAATCACTCGCGACTATGCCCCCACATCGATGCTTGTGACAGAAAACGGCGCCAGCTACGGAGACGGGCCGGACGAAAACCGCCGCGTAAAGGACCAGCGCCGCATCGATTATCTGGCGAGCCATATCGACGCTTGTGAGCGTGCAAAGCGCGACGGCGCGCCGTTGGACGGTTACTTCGTCTGGTCGCTTCTGGATAATTTTGAGTGGCAATGCGGATATCGACAGCGGTTCGGAATTGTCTGGGTAGATTGGTCGACGCTTCAGCGGATTCCGAAAGATAGCGCATTTTGGTATCGGGATCGAATCCGGCGCGGCTTGGGGCGAGATTAGGTTCGGCGGGCCGGAGCTGGAATTGCCGACCCGAAATGAATTTAGAGCTGCGTCAAGTCTACGGTTGACTTTCGGAGCCGCCCGCTAGGAATGGCGAGGGCCTTGAGGTTGTTCGCTGAACCGATTGCGGCGTGACTAATTTGTTCCTGATGCGGATTCGGCGGCGCGCCGGTAGGCGTCAAGGGTCAGTCGCGCGGTTCGTTCCCACGTGAACTGCGCTGCACGCTGAAGCCCGCGGCGCGAAAGCTCATGCCAGAGAGCCGGATCGCTGAGAATTTCGGTGAGAGCGCTCACCAGTTGGGGAAGAATCGCGGGATCGACCGTGCGCGCGGCGTCGCCGGCCACTTCGGGGAGCGACCCGATATTGCTGCACACGCACGGCGTCCCGCAGGCCATCGCCTCGAGCACTGTCAGGCCAAATCCTTCATAGCGGGACGGCAAACAGAAGACATCAGCCGTCTGGTATTCGCGAATCAGTTGGTCGTGCGATACGTACCCGACCCAGTCCACAAAGGGTTCCACGTGAAGCTCCCGTGCGCGGTCTCGCGCCTCAGGGTAACGTGGATCTGGCGGACCCACCAACCGCAGTCGAGCGGGCACGCCGTTCGCGCGCACGCCGGCGAGCGCCTCGACGAGGCGCGGCACGTTTTTGTAGGGATCCAGCCGGCCGACATACAGGATCACCTTTTCTTTGCGATCGGTGGGGCGCGGGCCGGGGCGAAAGTCCGGAGTGACGCCCTCCGGAGTGACCACCACCCGGTAGGCCCGATCCTGCGGGATTTGCAGCTCTCTGAGAATATCCCTGCGCGTCGACGCGCTGGGGGCGAGAATTATCTCGGCACGCCGGCCGACTTCGAGCATCAGTCGCCTGTAGAGAGGGAAGAGTCGTGTTTTTCGGGACTTGGGGGCATGGTCAGGGAACAGCAGGGGGATCAGGTCGTGGATCGTGACCACGCGCTGAAACCGCCCGAGGCGGAACAGGGGCATCATGTAATTGGTGGAGTGAAACACGTCGATATGAAGCCTGGCGAGAAGGCCAGGGAGCGCGATCTGACTTCGCAGGTCAAAGACGCCGTACGGCACCCGAATCGAGCGGAAGCGCGGTGATTCGTGGAAGCGCGTGTCGGCCCGTACGCGATCCTCCAACTCTGCCGATTGGAAAAGAAGGATATAGTCGTTCTCGGTATCGATGCGCGCGAGGGCGCGGATGAGTTCCTGTGTGTAGAGCCCGATGCCGGAGAGTTCCCTAAAAATCCAGCGTGCGTCGATGCAGATCTTCACGGTTTGAAAGAGAGCTGTTCAGAGGACGTGGTTCGCTTCGACTTCGGCGGCGCATTGCTTTCGTGCCGAGCGAGTGATGCCTCATAGGCCGCCCAGGTGCGCCGTGCGGTCTCGCGCCAGGAAAATTGAGCCGCACGCGCGATTCCCCGGCGCCGGAGTTCCTCTCGCTCCGTTGTGGAATCGAGCAGCCGAGCTATGCGAAAGGCCCATTCGTTGGGGTCGTACCCGTCAATCACCAGCGCGCCGTCCGCGCAGACTTCCGCGAGAGCGCCGCCCGTTGAGACCACGGCAGGCGTGTGGCATGCCATGGCTTCCAGTGGTGGGAACCCGAACCCTTCGTAAAGGGAAGGCAGGATGAACAATTCAGCCCCTGAATAGAGCGCCGGCAGGTCTGATTCGTGCAGAGTCTCGAGGAGGCGGATGCGATCGCGGCGGATCGATTGGTTAATTCGCGAAAGAATCGGCTCGAATTTCCAACCGCGGCGACCGGCGATCGCGAGCACGCCGTCGAACGAGGTCAGCCGCTCGAAGATCTCGACGAGGAAGGTGAAGTTTTTGCGCGGCTCGAGTGTTCCGACGGACAGCAGATAGGGACGGTCCAGGTTGAGCCGCGCGCACAGCGATCGAATGGCTTCCGGCGGCGCCGGCCGCATTGCAGGGTCCAACCCTGAGTGGATCGGATGCACGACATCGGGCGAAGCGCCGAGCAGCTCGACAATTTCCCGAGCGGTGAACTCTGAAACGGCGATGATCGCATCGGCGCGGCGGACGGTTTCCCGAATGTGTCGGCGCAGATAGGCGAGGTTCTTGGATTCGATCGTTTCCGGATGGCGCAAAAAGGCCAGGTCGTGAATGGTGACCACTCCCGCGCCGCGAGACAGGGGAGGGATGATAAAGTTGGGAAAATGGTACACATCCGCGGATCCCGCGAACCAATCGAATGGCGGCCATCCAGTGGTTTTCCAGGCAAACTGCGGGAGGCGTCCCGGAATGCCGACGGCCCGACGCATCTGTACGCCCTCGGCGGCAAAAGGCGGACCGCGTCGCCTGAAATCGAAATGGAATGCCGCGACCTCATTCGGGCCGCGCTCGAGCCCCAAATGCTGAACCAGGAACATCGTGTAGCGGCCCACGCCGGCGCGGGCGCCAACGGCCGATTGGATATCGACGCAAACCCTCATGAATATGTGAGTCGGAAGTGTATCGGGGATATGCGGCCGATGCCATGATGGAATCCAGGCGAACCCGCGTGATCCGAGACACCGGCCGGCGGAACGGCTTCCACGCTCGAAGCGCGCACGCGTTGACACTCCATCCTCCACATGCGATTATCGCGACAACGTCGGAGGACTCGCATGGCAGTACTCATCGGCATGTCTGGCGACCTGAAGGGCAAATCTTTTCCGATCGGCGAAGAGGAGGTCACCATCGGCCGCGCCTCGGATAACCTCATCGCCATCAGCAACGCCACGGTTTCCGGACATCACGCCGTGATCAAACGGGAAGGCGACGCCTACGTCTTGCGCGATCTCGGATCGACGAACGGCACCCGGGTCAATTCGCGCGAAATTAAGGAAGCGGTCCTGCGTCCGAAAGACCTCATCCAGATTGGCTCCGTGGAATTTCTCTTCAACTCGGAAACCATGAGTTTCGAGGATGCTCAGGCTGCCGTTCAGACGGAGGTCCTGGAAAGCCAGGGTACCGCGGCGATGCCCGAGTCGTTCGACAACATTTCGCCCTTCGGCGCGCGGCGGCGTGAGAATCTGAACGTCTGGATGCCGGTCATCATCGGGCTGGCTGCTATCGCCCTCGGGGTCAACCTTTACCTGCTCGTCAAGCTGTTTTCGAATTAGCGGGTCTGCGCCCCCGAATGTCCGGCGATCGCTCATCCGGTTTCACCCTGGTTGAGCTATTGGTTGCCCTGTCGATTGCCGCACTCGTTGCCGGGATCGTGTGGATTGCGTTGAGTGTCTCATCGCGGGCTGTGGCTACCCTTCTTGAGCGGACGGGCACTGCTCGGTTATCGGCCACGGCCGCATCGAGGATCGAAGCCGACCTCACCGCGATGTTCGTACCGGCAGGGGATCTCTCCTGTGCGCTGGCACTTTCCTCCACGCCGTTTTCGGTGTCGTTTTGCGCGGTGTTTTCAGAGGGGCGTGCCGAGGAGTGGCTATGGGGAAACCCGTACCGTGTCCACTATGCGCTTAAGGGTTCCGACGAAGACAATCGTGATCTAATACGTGTGCTGACTCCGCTGTCCGGTTCGATCCGCGCCGCTACCAACATTGTCGCCCGTCGGGTTCGTTTTCTGGAACTGCAGCTTCATGACGGGAGCACCTGGTATTCAAACTGGCCGCCCGATTCAGGGAGCACGATCGTCCCGCGCGCCGCTCGCTTATCGCTTTTGCTGCAGGGAATGTCTGCGCCCCACGAGGCCGTTTGGTGGCTGCCGGCCGGGCACGTAGCGTCGAATCGGTCAGATTCGCCAATTTCAGGAGGTCTCTAAGGTTAGTCTGTCGGGCAATGTCGTCCGTCCTCGAAGTGAGGGAATACCGGATGCCGGTTGGGCGGCGGCTGTCTGCCTTACTGTTCGATCAGCGCGAGGGTTGCGCACCCGATAACGCCAGCGTCGGACCCGAGTTCGGCCGGTTTGATTTCGAGCCTTCGGGAGAAGTGGGCGCTGAGGCGCTTGTCGACGTTTTTGCGCAGCAGTTGGAAGAGCAGCTTCGCATCCTCGGCAACCCCGCCGCCAACGATAAATGCCTGGGGTTGCAAAATATAGGTGATCGAGGCGAATGCCGTCGCAAGGCAGTCGGTCACATAATCCAGAATTTCGAGTGCTACCGCATCCCCCTTGTCGGCTGCCTCTTTGAGCACCCTCGGCGAAAGTTTTGAGCGGTCGCCGCCCACGAGGTCGAGCAGAATGGTGGGGCGGCCCGAGTCGATCGCCTTTTCCATCCGCTCGACGATGCGGCGATTGCCCACATACTGCTCGACGCCGCCAAATCCAGTCGGCGACGGAATTCCGTTCATGTCAATCGACACATGGCCGATTTCGCCCGCCATCCAATGCGCGCCGCGGTAAAGCTTGTTGTTGATCAGCAGTCCTCCGCCGACGCCTGTGCCCAGCGTCACAAAGACGGCGTGCTGATACGTTCTCCCAGCCCCAAAAGTGCATTCCCCGAGCGCCATCGCGTTGACGTCATTGTCGATGCGCGTGCGGAGGCCAAGCCGGTCTTCGAGCATCGGACCGAGGTGGACGCCATTCCAGCCTGGAACGTTGGGCAGTTCGTAGATGTACCCGCGCTCGAAATCGACAAATCCAGGCACGCCCACACCGACACCGGCGATCGGGCAGTTTCCGCCCTCTTTTTCATGAAGGTCACGAACCTCCCGCGCAACGCGTTCGAGCCATTCGCCCTGGGTGGGGGCCTCTCGGGTCTCGAATTTGCGCCGGCCCAGAATGACGCCGCGCTCGTTGACGAGCGCGAGCTTGACGGAGGTGCCGCCGAAATCGACGCCGATCGCATGACGCATTTCTGATTCATTCATGGGCAGGTCCTCATGATGGCCATCCGAACAATCGGTTGGCGTTGTCCCACAGTTGCTGTGCCATTTCTTCTAACGGAACCTGGCGGGTGTCGGCAAGCGCGGCGGCTACGACGGCAACCCGAGCAGGTTCGTTGCGCGAGCCGCGGTGCGGTACCGGGGCAAGGTAGGGAGCGTCGGTCTCGACCAGAATCCGATCGGCCGGAAGTTGGCGGGCGATCTTCCGAAGAGAGTCGGCGTTTTTGAACGTCAAAATTCCGCTGAAACTGATGAAAAAACCGAGATCGGCTGCATGACGGGCGAACTCCAGCGAGCCGGTGAAGCAGTGAAGCACGCCGGGACGATCTACGGGCACCCCCGGTTGCCGGACGTGGGCGCGGAGGGCGGCAAGAGTGTCCGATTCAGCGTCGCGGCTGTGGATGACCACGGGTTTCCCCATTTCAGCGGCAAGGGTCAACATGCGCTCAAAGAGGGCCATCTGTTCGGCGCGGGTTTCGGGGCTGTAGTGGTAGTCGAGGCCCGTCTCACCAACAGCAACACAGAGCGGGTCGCGAACGAGGAGGCGAAGGGCATCGATGTCGTGCCCCGCCCTGGCCTCGTCGCGGTCGTAGGCGACCGCCGCCCGAAGCATGTCAGAATTTTCTCGCGTGAGCGAGAGCGCTCGCGCATTTGCTGCCGGCGTGCCGCCGATCGCGACGATCCGCCTCACACCGGCATTCCGGGCTCGGTCCAGCACGTCGTGCAAAGAGCCGTCTTCGTCAAAGGTATCCAGATGAGCGTGGGTATCGAAGAAAGTCGGCATATTTTTTATCGCTTTACCGGCCATCAGGCTCGAGCAGGCCGAGGAAGGGGCTATTTTGCCATCGTTCTCGAAGTCGGGTTTCTACGCCTTCCGCGAGGCTGTCCTGGCCCGCCGCTCGAAGGTGAGCCAGATAGTCGCTCCCGATCCGAAGGGCCTCTCCGGCGTCGGTCGCCAGTTCGAGAGCCCGCTCATAGTGGGGGATGGATTCGTCGATCAGTCCGTTCGTCGCGAGGAGACTGGCGACCTTCTCGTGTAGCGGCGCGCTTTCCCGCTGTCGCAAGGCGGCGCGGGCCTGATCCAGCGCAATCAGAAGACGGCCCTCGCGAACAAGCCGATTGATCTTTCGTAGCTCAACCCATGCAAGCTCTTCCAGGCGTCCGGCGGTCTCGAGGTTCCGAGCCTGCTCGTCGGGAGGAGTGGCAAACGGGCGGTAGAGCGGGTCGCCGATGACGGTAATCTGCCAAGAAAGGAACGGCAGCGAGAGATAGACACTTTCCGCGAACGTCGCCCCCCGGCAGAGCCGGTCGGCGAAGATGGGAAGGTGCGGCGTTGCACCGAGAAAGGGCTCGGACACAGAACCCCACGTTGCGGCGGCTCCGGCGGCCAACAGAGGGCCGACCCAGTGGTTCGTGTAAGTCCGCAGGCGGGCGGCGTTGAAGGAGTGGAGATGGTTGGCGATCGCGCCCGGCCGGAACGCAAAGCCCGTGCGCGCGAACGGCCCGGTTACGTGCGGGGCATACCACCCGAGGTAGAGGGCTGCATGATCCATCGGGTCGATCTCGCGGAACAGAAGCTCCGTGCGCTCGATGACGACGTCATAACCCTCTCGCGAAAATCGTTCGGCGGCCTCGGTGATCCAGAAATCCCCAAGCTTGTACTCGTCTGATGCGGCCTGGCGCAGATCGAAATACATCCGGCCATGCAACCCGTTGCGTTCGGCGTCGACCGCGTCGCGCATCATGCGTTCGACCACGTCGGGATCGGGACCGTCAAGTCGGGCCGCAAGGATGACAAACCCGGATGCGGCGGAATGGTCCCAGCGGAGCTGGCCGAAGCATGGGTTGCCGATGCGGCCTTCGATGTCATAAGGGCTGTGCAACAGGAGGGCGAGTTCCGAATCGACGGCGGCTTCGTCCCGTTGCGGGGATCGCGTAAGAAGATTTCGGATTTTTTCCAGCAGCCAGGGGCGGGTATCGCGAATGTGAATCGGAACGCCGTAAAAGGAGCAAAGGATGCGCAAGCGCGATTTGACGGTGACCCAACCGGATTCGTGGCTGCGCACGCGGCGAGGGTCCCGTTTGATTTGATCGATCCAGCCCTCGCGCCTCAACCAGTCCAGCAGCGGGTCGCGGAGAAGTCGTTCGTAGTCTTCGCGGCTGATCTGCTCATCGAGGGGCAGCTCAAGCTCGCAGATCCGCTCCAGCGGCAGGCCGCGAAGCTGGCAGTAGAGCTCGGCGAGGGCGCGGGACTCAGGGACGGCGCGGTTGACCAACAACACGACGCCGTCGCGGTCATCGCCCGCGCCAGCGGCCGCGGCGGCGAGGAGGAAGGCAAGGATCGCCACGACGCGGCGCATGATGGCAGCGGTGGCGATAAGATCTAACGGGGAACGATCACAAAACGGACCGGCGTGCCAAGCGGCGGAACCAGCGCACGATTGACGGCGAGGATTTCGTCGTTCGCCCCCACTTCGTTGAGGATGTTGAGAATGGCCCACGGATCCCAGTATGTCGCGGCAAAACTTTCTTCAGCGAGAGCCTTGAATTGGCCGTCGATCACCACGGAACCGGTGAAGGCCCAGCCGGAATGGGGCAGGACCTCTTTGGTTTCGATGTTGTAGGCGAACGTTTCGGCGGGATGCGAGACAGTCCGACCCTGATCGTCTTCCCACTGGACCCAGATATCCACGGTGGGCCCCAGCGGCGGGCCCTCACCCAATTCAGAGCGCGGAGGTCCTGGTTCGAGGTTCAGCAGGAGGAGGGCTGTCTGCAGGTCCATCGGATGTGCCTGCATCACGAAGACGCTTTCGTGGGTTTTCCCGCCGGGTCCGCAGATCAGCAGTTCGATGGCGCCCTCTACCTGGTTGACAAAGCCCGTGGCGATGACGGCGCGGACATCCGGATCGACGGACACCGTTCCGAGGGATTTCCATCGTCCGGGATCCAGTGCGGGCGGTTTCGGCTCGGCTGGCGCCTGAGCCACCTCGGCGGTCGCGCACCCGGCGCAGATGAAGACGGCGATTGCAACGATTATTCGAATATCGAGTAGGCGGTGAGGGCTTCTTTGCATTTTTCAGCGTGGTTGATGTATTTGGCGATTAGATCGGCGGGCGCCTTCTGCTGTTCGGCGAGGCGAAGGGCTTCCTCCGCGGCCCGCAAGGCGCGCTCGAAATCACGGTTGACGAAATAAGCCTCGGAGAGGGTGTTCCAAATGTGGAAGCTGTTGGGCTCAATGACGACCGCGCGGCGGGCCAGCTCGAGGGCCCGCTGCGGCTGGCGGATTGCCGGATCCGTGGCAGCAGCGTAGAGCCAGGCCAGATTGTTCAGCAGCGCGGGATGCTGCGGGTGCAATTCAAGCAACTGCTCGAGGAGGGTGCGCGCGGCTTCATATCGCCGCAGCGAAATGAGGGCGGTCGCGGCATAGTAGCGCGCGGGGAGGTTGGCCGGATCCGCACGGATGATTTCACGCGACTCTATGACGAGTTCCTCGAGGCGATTCTGCTCATACAGCGCAGCGAGCTTGCTCAGCCGCGGATCGGCGACGCGCGAGTGCTCCGGAAGCTTCGACGACATCTCGTAAATTTGGGCGATGAGCGAATCGACGGTCTCCTCCGCCTCGTCGGCATGAAGCTGATAGGCAGTCCCGACGATGATGAGCAGCAGACATGCGAGACGTATTCGCATAGTCAGCATTATAGCAATTGGACCGTAATGTGCGATGGTTCTCGATTCACAATTTCAACGCCGGCCGGGGCGTTGACCAAAACGGGCAGTTCGGCCGCCCGGCCGGGTTCCAGGCCGGAGCAATCGACGAAGGCGGTCACATTTGTGGTCGTTAGCTGGCGTACAGCATCCGCACGGCCTCGGATCGTCAATTTTACCTGGTCTCGGCCGTCGATGATTCGAATCTGTGGCGTGCCGGGCGGGACCAGTAGGCGGATCGGGATGCCGGAAAGCTCGGCTGCTGATGAACGTTCCACGATCCGCACGTCCACGCGCGCGCGGTCGGGGTCCACACGCGCGCTCCAGAGCTCACTGGGCGGCAGAATCGTCCGCGTGAGCGAAAAAGATTTGAGCCGGCCCTCGAGGTCGATCGGGGCGGTGCGCACCTCCGAGACCGCGGCCAGCCGGCCCTGCGGCCCCTGCAGGCGGACCTCTGCGGGCGTGGCGGTGATTTCGGCGAGTTCAAAGCCCTCGGGCGGATTGCCCACAATGTCCGGGCGGACGCGCACGACGCGCTCGCCTTCGCGGTCGAGCGTCAGCGTCAATTCGGGTGGCTCGACACTGACGGCTCTCGCGCCGCCCGAGATTTTGACGTTTTGCGGTCTGAGCGGCACCTCGATCGCGCCGGGAACAGAGCGGCCCCGCAGATCGACCTCGACGCGCACCTGGTCGCGGGTCAGATAACGGATATCGCTCTGAGACCCTCGGCAAAGCACGTCGACATCCTCCACCGACCGATCCAGCACAGCCCACCCTTCGTCGAGAAGGACATTCACGCGGACTTCACGCACAACGGATGTGTAACTGGTAAATTCACGGACGGCATACCACGCGAAGACCGCGAGGGCCACCGAGATCAACTTGAGCCGCCAGTTATTGCGAACGGCTCGAAGCAGCAGATAGGGGTTAGCGGCCATGAGAACCCTCATTGAGGGCGGCGGCCACGGTCTCCCGGACGCGCGGACGAGGCAGCCGCAAAACCTCGAGCCATCGTCGGGAGCGCGCGGCGGTTGAAGTCCCTGCATGCCTTGCCCGGACGAGCATGTTGATGAGGAAGCGCTCGAGGCGGTCCAGCTCGATGCCGCGCCGCAAGCGGCCCTTGTAGGCGACGGATACGGTGCCCGTTTCCTCGGAAACTACGATCACGATCGCATCGGTCTCCTCGGAGAGGCCGATGGCTGCCCGATGGCGGGTGCCGAGCGAACGGCTCAGTTCGGGTTTTTGCGAAAGGGGGAACAAACATCCTGCGGCAACGATGCGGCCGCCGCGAATGATCACGCCGCCATCGTGCAGGGGGCTGTTGGGGAAAAAAATTGACGTGAGCAATTCCGGCGACAGCAGGCTGTCCAACCGCGTCGCCGCCTCTTGATAGGGCGCCGTATTGACGCCACGCTCGATGGCAATCAGCGCGCCGATTTTGTTTTCGGCGAGCCGGCGCACCGCCTCCAGGAGGGCTTCAACCGTAGCGCGATCTTCCCGCTCGCCGGCGGAAAAATGGCGGGGCCCCAGCTCCGCTAGAGCGCGGCGAATCTCCGGTTGAAAGATGATCAATAGCGCGACCGAGAGGTAGACCGTGAAACGCTGGATAAGCCAGTTAAGCGTGTCCAGCTCGAACAGGTAGGTCAACGCCATGAGGCCGAGATAGAGGATGCCCAACCCGTAGAGAACCTGGGCGCCGCGAGTGCCTTTGAAAAAGAGAAGCAAATAATAGATGGCCACCGCCATGAAGGCGATTTCGAGCAGGCCATTCGGCCCGGGAAAAACGATTCGATCCTTAAACGTCATTTCGGTGGCACACGGCCTGATCGCAGGATAGCCACCAGTCGAGCCGTTTCGCAAGACTCCTTCACGTCGTGGACTCGCAAAATGTGCGCCCCTTGCGCCACCGAAAACGCGAGCGCGGCCAGGCTGGGCAAGAGTCGGTCATGGACGTCCCGACCCGTGAGGGCTCCGAGGAAACGCTTTCGCGAAACGCCGACAAGTACGGGGCGGCCCATAGCCGTAAGGCGTGAAAGATGGGCCAACAGAGCGACGTTGTGTTCGACGGTTTTGCCAAATCCGATGCCGGGATCGATCGCGAGGCATTCCCAATTGATCCCTGCCCGGCAGGCGGCGTCGATTCGCTCGCTGAGAAAGTCGCTGACCTCGCGAACCACATCCTCGTACCGCGGATCGATCTGCATGGTTTGCGGCGTGCCCTGCATGTGCATCAGCACCACTCCAGCACCGGTTTCGCGGGCAAGCGCCGCCATCCGAGCGTCACCGCGCAGCGCCGAAATGTCGTTGATGATGTGGGCTCCCGCGGCCAGCGCCGCCTCCGCCACTGCGGCCTTCGAAGTGTCGATCGAAATCAGCCGATCCGTCCGGCGGGCAAGCTCTTCAATGACCGGTTTGACTCGCCGAAGCTCTTCCTCCGCCGACACGGGCACGGCGCCGGGCCGAGAAGATTCGCCGCCGACATCGATGATATCCGCCCCCTCGCTGGCGATTTCCAGGCCGCGTTCGACCGCTCGTTCACTGTCGAGATACCGGCCGCCGTCCGAAAAGGAATCCGGGGTGACATTGAGCACGCCCATCACAAGCGGACGCGCAGAACAATCGATCAGCCGGTCTCGGCACCGCCAGAGCAACGCGGGAGCCATGTAGCCCCTCTACGCGGGGGAGGGGGTCGGATTTGCGCCGAGAACGGGTTCCTCGCGGGACGCCGGTTGGGTCACCGGCACGGCCGAAGGCGATGGAGCGGGCGATGGCGGAGGGGCTGTATTGGAAAGCGCCTGCCGCTCAGCTTCGGATAGCAAACGCCCGTAGCGGATGAGCTCCATCACTTCGTAGCCCTCCAAGGTTTCCCGTTCGATCAGCATCCGGGCGACAAGGTCAAGCTTGTCGCGATGGGTCCGAAGAATCTCAATCGCCTTCGCATAGGCTTCCCGAAGCATTCGATTGACCTCCTGGTCGATTTTCTGGGCGGTCGCTTCGCTGTAGTCCTGGCTTCGGGACACTTCGCGTCCGAGGAACAGCAATTCCTCGCGCTCGCCGAATGACTGCGGACCGAGCTCGGGGCTCATCCCCCAATCGCACACCATCATGCGGGCCAGGCGAGTCGCCTGCTTCAGGTCGTTCTGAGCTCCAGTGGTAATATCGCTGCAGGCCAGTTCCTCGGCGGCGCGGCCACCCATCAGGCCAACCAGCATGCCCAGCAATTTCCGCCGGCCTTGGGTATAACGATCTTTCTCCGGAAGCTGCATTGTAGCGCCTAAGGCCTGCCCCCGCGGGATGATCGTGACTTTGTGCAACGGCTCGCTCTCTTCCTGAAGCGCGAGGACGATCGCGTGACCGGCCTCATGGTAGGCGGTCAGCCGTTTTTCCTGCTCGTCGAGCAGGCGGCTGCGCCGCTCTCGGCCCCACCGGACCTTGTCGCGCGCCTCCTCAAGATCTTTCATTTCTACGAATTCGGCCCCGCGGCGGGCGGCGAGTAACGCCGCTTCGTTCACCAGATTGGCCAGGTCCGCGCCTGAGAAGCCGGGTGTTCCGCGCGCGATTCGGCGGAGGTCCACATCTTTCGCCAGCCGGACCTTTTTGGTGTGGATTTTGAGGATGGCCTCCCGGCCTTCAAGCGAGGGCAGGTCCACCACAATCTGGCGGTCGAACCGGCCGGGCCGCAGCAGCGCGTTGTCGAGCACATCCGGCCGATTGGTGGCGGCAATAATGATGATGCCCTCCTGCGTGTCGAAGCCGTCCATTTCCACGAGCAGGGCGTTCAAGGTCTGCTCGCGTTCGTCGTGGCCCCCGCCGATCCCGCTGAAACGGCTCCGGCCGACCGCGTCGATTTCGTCAATAAAGATGATGCAGGGCGCATGTTTTCGCGCTTGTTCAAACATGTCCCGCACGCGGGAGGCGCCGACGCCGACAAACATCTCCACAAAATCCGAACCGCTGATGCTGAAGAACGGAACATTCGCCTCGCCCGCAATGGCCTTGGCGAGGAGAGTCTTGCCGGTGCCGGGCGGCCCGACGAGGAGAACGCCCTTCGGAATTCGGCCGCCCAGTTTTTGGTAGCGCTTCGGATCCTTGAGAAATTCGACAATTTCAGTGACTTCCTCCTCTGCCTCTTCAACCCCCGCGATATCGGCAAAGGTGATGCGATTTTTTCCTTTCTGCAAAAGTTTGGCGCGGCTTTTCCCGAAACTCATCGCGCCCTTGCCGGCGATCCGCATCTGGCGCATGAAAAGGAAGTACAGCAGCCCCATCACCAGCAGGAAGGGGATCGCGCCCGACAACACCTGCCAAAGATAGGGATTTTGCGGGATCACCTCGAAGGGAATACCCTTTTCGGTCAGGCGCTTCTGAACCTCATCTGTTGATGCAATGTTGACCTTGAATTTCTTCGGCCGACCGGTTTTTTCGTCGATCTCCTTCAACTCCCCCCGCACGAAGCGAAAACCGGACATTTCCATCACGATTTCCGCCTTCTGAATTTTGCCCTCTTCGATCAGCGCAAGAAAATCGGGATTGTAGGGGATTTTCGAGACGCGCTCAGGGCCTTGCGAAAACATCTGAAAGATGAATAGAAGGCCGGCCAGTAGCAAGAACCAGAGGGCCATGCCGCGAAACGGCATGCGGTTGTCGTCGGACGATGAACCGGGCGAATTCTTTGGAGACGAATCCATGATGAAACTCTCCGAAGTACCTTATCCGATAAACGGAACTTCGGCAAGGAACGATGGCAAGAGTGTCATGGAAAGGGGGAGAGCCGCGAACCCGGGCGGATTATGAGGTTCGACACGAAGTCGCGCTTACGCAAGACTGACGTGTGGTAGATACTCAGTGTGTGGGGGTGAGGTTGGCGTAAACGCCGAACGCCAAGGGTCAAGCCAAAGAGAGAGTCGGCTAGCGACGGCGCTGACGGGCGATCGGGCTGCGTTGTCGGCATCCCCTCCGCCCGACTTTTCATCTGAAACGCGGACATTTCTGCAGTGTTTTGACGGGATCAGCGGGGATGGATAGGCGAACCCAATCACTCTCCCCCGCATGGCGCCGCTCCCTGACCGCGATTGGTCTCCGGGCGTTATGGCTCCGGGGGGGGAAACATGAAGACTTGGAATTCGCTCCAAGGTCCTGCCAGATTCCCTTCGAAAATGGCACGTACGCGCCAGCGGCCCCGATCTACACCGGATGGCCAGCTTGTCGCAAACGACGTTTCGACAACGCGATCGAACCGATAGTCCGTACAAGCATCGCCGTTTGAGCAGAGGTCGACGTCCACTAAATAGCCGAGCGCGCCCTCAACGGGGCTCCAGCGGAATTCCAGTACGTCCTTCCTCTCCGGCAGTTCTCCTGTGGGGGCTAGTGGCTCAGGCCGTGAAGGTTCGGTTTCGTCGGCGCGCGGATCTGCGGAGTTCCAATCGACACCGGAGATGATCCACCCCCCTGTTCCAACTGCCAGAGAGAGTCCAACGAGGACCGGTGGAGGCGAATTGGTTCGTCGATTCCCTGCGTCGGAGTCTGCCTGTTCCGTGCGGCCAGTCTGGACAGACGACTCCGCAGGAATCTCGGGTCTAGGGTCCGACCCGAAAGCCGATGCGACCGAAGCTGCGGCCATCACAAGAGTTATGGCCTCTCGAAGGTAATGGGGAGCGGGCTTCATTCGCCGCGTCCCCGTTTGACCGCCGTCTCTCGATCTATGCCGATTTGTAGGATTCGGCGGTGTCGGCGCTCCCGCCTGCGTTCATGGATTCTCCGTCGCTCAGCCAATTCGGCTAATTCCGCTCGCAGTTGATGGAATGCAGCAAGCCGCTCGGGGGGCAGGCTTCCATGCTCGACGGCCTGCCGGACGGCGCAGCCTGGTTCCCGGTCATGACGGCAATCAGAAAACCGGCAGCCGGCCGCGAGCTCGGCGATCTCGGGATAGAGTTCGGCGAGGTGGTCCTCGTCCGCCCAGATTCGTATTTCACGAAGGCCGGGCGTATCGATCACCAACGCTCCATTTGGAAGCATGAGAAGCTCCCGATACGTGGTGGTATGGCGGCCTCGGCGGTCGGTCTCCCGAACTTCGCCGGTTTCTTTCACTTCCTTCCCCATAAGCCAATTGACCAAGGCAGATTTTCCAACGCCGGATGGTCCGATAAAGGCACATGTTCGGCCCGGTTCGGTGAGCCGGACGACCGCGTCCATCCCCTGACCGGTCAGAGCGCAGGTGAGACAGACGGGGGTATCCGGTGCGAGGGCGCGTGCCTGCTCAAGGAAGGGCAACGGCTGCGCGCATAGGTCCGACTTATTCAGGATGAGCGCCGGTTGGGCGCCGCTCTCCCGCACGAGAGCGAGATAGCGTTCGATCGAGCGAGGGTGAAAATTGCGGCCTCCATCCAGCGCGCTGACGATAAATACGAGGTCGACATTCGCGGCCACAATTTGGGAATCGACCTCTTCGCCGGGCAGTTTTCGGCGGATCGCGGTTTTACGCGGCAAAACAGCATGGATGGTGGCGCGATCCGCGTCGGGTCTGGTTTCCGCCATAACCCAGTCGCCCACCGCGGGCCAGTCGGCGCGCGAGACGATGGATTTCCGGAAGCGGCCGGATAACGCGGCAATACGCTCCCCGCCTTCGTCGACAATGTGCCAAAGGTCGCGCCCGTCGCGCACCACGCGGGCGGGCGATCCGGTCGCTCCGCAAGCCGCTGCGCAAGCTGCGAAATATTCGTCAAATCCGAGGGATAGCAGGCGGGCCGAATCTTCTCTGCCTGACGTCATGCGCAGGTATATTAGCTTCACGAAGAGTGCGGCACAATCTTGCGAAAAGTGGCCGATATCAGGTTGATTGGACCGCCGCGAAAGTTGTCCAACTGATTGTGAACTGCCGAACCTGGATTGTTCTGATTGTCGTTGTCGGTCTGGCTGTGTCGGGCTGGGCGGTCGAGATGCAATTCGACCACGACCGGATCAGCCTTCGCGTTGAGAGGGAGCCGCTGACGAATATTCTCGCGCGGTTTGCGGAAAAGGGGGTCCGTGTGCAGTACGACCCGTCGATCGACGTGCTCGTCACGGGATCCTGCGGCGCGGCCCCGGTGGAGGAGGCGCTGGCCGCCCTCCTCGAGCCGTTCGCGTATGCGGCGATTTGGGAGGTTGTCCCGGGCCCCTTGGGCGAGTGGCCGCGGCTGGCTGAATTACACGTGTTTCGCCCCGGCGAGAAGGAGCGGATACGGCCCCTTCAGCCGGAGAACGTGCTCCGGGTTGTTCAAGGCCCATTTCCCGACAGTCCGCTGATCGTCGCGGATGAACTCCTGGTCCGCGTCGCGCGGGGGGTTCGCGCAGAAGAGTTTCGCAATTGGCTGAGGTCAGTCGGCGCATCGATCGTCGCCAGCGTTCCCTCACTGGGCGTCTACCAGTTGCGCGTGGCACCAGGGGTCAACATCTTCGATTTGGTCGAGAGGGCGAATCGCAACCCGTTAATCGAATCTGCGGAACCGAATTTCGCGACGCCACTGCCGCGGGCCGATTTCGACAGCCCGATGTCAAAAGAGGCCCTCGTTGCAGACTCGCCGGCCAAGCCCCTGCGCGGGGCGCCTCCCCTCGCGATTCTGGATTCCGGGGTGCGGGACGAACTCGGGATTGGAGCCTGGGTCGTCGGCCGGTTCAACGCGATGGCCCCCGATCGGGAGCCCGTCGATCCCCTCGGGCACGGAACCCAGATGGCGCTGCTTGCATCCGGAATGATCCGGCCAACGGGATCTCTTCCATCGGACGAAGGACTGCCGATTCTTGCGATACGAGCATTTGACGACCGAGGTGTGACTTCAAATTTCGCGATCCTACGCGCTATTGACTATGCGGTCCGCCAAGGGGCTCGTGTGTTGAACCTGAGCTGGGGCACGCCGACGCACAGCCCTTTCCTCGAGGAAGCGATCGCCTATGCGCAGGCAAAAGGGTTGGTGGTCGTCGCGGCGGCCGGGAACGAACCGACCGGCCGTCCGGTCTATCCGGCCGCCTACAAGGGGGTGATAGCCGTGAGCGCCTTGGCGTCGAAGGGGGACCTCTGGGAAAATTCGAACCGCGGAGATTTTGTCACGGTCGCTGCACCCGGCGCCGCGGTCATGCCGATTGGCTATCAGGGACCCGCAGGTCTATATGCAGGAACCTCAATCGCCAGCGCCTGGGTCGCGCGCGAGATCGCTCTGTTTTTCGCCCGAAACCCCGGCACGACGGCTCAGCAAGCGATCGATGCGCTTCGCGCTGCGGTGACGGATGCGGGCAAACCGGGTCGGGATGAGCGCTTTGGATTTGGCGTGCTTGATGCGGGGGCGCAAGCGCGGCTTCGCGGCCGCTCCGAATCCTCGCCAACTAAGTGAGTTTCTTTCGGCAACCAGCGAGGCGAGTCCGCGCTCGATGAGCAAGTGGGGAATCAAACGGTTCCTCAAGGGGAAAACCTCACCCCGGCCCGACGGAGCAGCCGGGAGACCGTCTCGAGAGGTAATCCCACCACGTTGTCATATGGGCCTTCAATACGCGCGACGAATTTCGCGGCACCGCCTTGGATCGCGTATGCGCCGGCCTTGTCGAGTGGTTCGCCGGTCCGGATATACACCTCCACGTCCTCATCCGTGAGGGCATGAAACGTCACTGAAGTCTGGGCGAGGTCGGCCATTTCGCGAAAGCCGGATTCGCAGGGCACGCGGAGGCAGACCCCCGTCACGACCAGATGGGTGCGCCCGGACAGGGACCGAAGCATCTCGCGCGCCTCTTCCGGACTGGTCGGTTTTTCCAGAATTTTGCCTTCGAGCACGACAATCGTGTCCGCCGCGAGGATCGGCGCGTCGGGGTGGCGGATCGCGACGGCGCGGGCCTTTTCGGTCGCGTTGCGCAGCGCATAGGAATAGGGGGACTCGCGAGGCCATGGGTGTTCCTCGATCCCGGAAACGTCCACATCGAAATCCAGACCAAGCTGTGAAAGTAGCGCTCGCCGCCTGGGCGATCCGCTGGCTAAAATCAGGCGCATATGGCCCGGTTGAGTAGCACGGATCTTTGGCCGCACACAAGGGCACATGCCGTTATAGCCTCAGGAGAGGGTACAACCGAACTATGAGTCGTTCCGACTGGCCGGTGCCCACAGAAAGGATCGAGCGCGGCATCTTTGTGCTGCGAGGGCAACGCGTGATGCTGGACGCCGACCTTGCCGATCTCTACGGCGTGCCGACCAAGGTCCTCAATCAGGCGGTGAAACGGAACGCGGATCGCTTTCCTCCGGATTTCATGTTTCAACTGACGGCGGAAGAAAAACAAAAGGTGGTCACAACTTGTGACCACCTCCGAAAACTAAAGTTTTCGGCTTCTCTGCCCTACGCCTTCACCGAGCACGGCGCGGTGATGCTCGCCGCGGTGTTGAACAGTCCCGCGGCGGTGGAGGCAAGCCTCCACGTGGTGCGCGCATTCGTGCGGCTCCGACAACTGATGGCCTCTCACGAGGAGCTGGCAAAAAGGGTCGAGGCGCTGGAGAAGAAATTCGATCGGCGTTTCCGAGTGGTGTTCGAAGCAGTCAAGCTCTTGATGGAACCTCAGCGCGCCGGCATTCCCTCTGCCCGATCCGGAAAATTCGGATTTGAGTGATTGCGGACAGCGGGCCGGTACTTATCAGGACCGTGAGCTGCCGGGCGTGTTGACCACGTGAACGGTTTGCGTGGGAAACGCAAATTCGATTCCCTCGGCCGTGAATCGTTCAAAGATCCGAAGGTTGATGCGCTCGTTGAACGCTTGGAAAGCCCAAAAGTCGGGGGGATGATACCAATACATCACAAGGATGTTCAGCGAGGACGGCGCAAAATCGTTGAATAAAACCCGCGGCGGCAATTCGGGTTTCATCCCTTCGTGATTGGCGAGGAGTTCCCGGAGAATTTCCAGGGCCCGCTGAATTTTCTCCGGCGAAGACGAGTAGGGGATGGACAGGTTAAGCGTTCGCCGGATGAAAGGGCGTTGCCCGATATTTTGGATCGCCTTATTTGCCAGTTCACCATTCGGGATGGTAACCAGACTTCCCTCGAGGGTTCGGATCCTCGTGGATCGAAAACCAACCTGTTCAACGACTCCGTCAGTATTATCGACGATGATGCGGTCGCCGACGAGAAACGGTTTGTCCGCAAAAATGACCAGCGAGCCAAAAAAGTTTTTGACGGTATCCTGGGCGGCGAGCGCGACAGCGAGTCCGCCCACGCCCAGGCCGGCCAGAATGGACGTCAGCGGCTTGTCCGTCAAAATTTGCGCGATTTGCAGAAGGGTGAGCACCACCACCGTGATCCTCAGGCTCGCGCGCACCATGGGGCGAACCATCTCGCCGAGATTTCCCGTTTGTCGGCTCATCAACCGAATGAGCCAGTGATCGACCACGTCGACAAGGGAATATGCCGTGTAGCCGACGGCGAGGCTTACAAAGACGCCAAACAGGGTTTTCGCGAATACCGTTGCGTCTGGTCCCGCGTTCAGCAATGAGAACCCAATCTTGAAGCCGATGATGAATCCGGCAAACCGAAACACGCGGGCTATGGATCGGAGCGCAACACCTGCTAATTCACGACCTCGCCGCTGAAGGGAGTCCGCGGACCGCGATGCAGCTAAGTGGGCCATTTTGCCGCCAAGTAGCCCGGCCAGCATGGCGAGAAAGAATGCGCCGATTCGCCACAATTCGTTGCCGGCGATCATTGTCTCGTTGAGTCGGCTGAACCAGTCGGCCATAAGCGTGTTCTCCGAATCCATAGCCTTTTAGAGGCCGAGGATCGGTAAGACAACTCCATTGAATGCGCTTGTTATTGACTCTCTAAAAAATGTCCCCTTGCGAACTCGATGGAATAACTCCGTTGAGGCGGAGGCAAGACCGCGCGATGGGAGAATTTCGAAGAAGTCAGAATGATCGTAGGATGCTTAATGTTATTGAGTCGGGTCGAAAAAATCCGTTGCGCTTGGACGATGC